>JAICRN010000210.1 GCA_025937335.1 Microcoleus sp. TY_ISSM_2_bin.22 | reverse complement strand
CTGTTGTAAAACGCCCAAAGTGCCGCCTCCAAAGACTTGACAACATAACCCGTACCTTTAATTTCAGGAGGTTGTCGCAGTTTAAAAGAACCCGCCGCAATCTCATCAATCTCTGCCACCAGCGGATTTGCTGCCCAATATCCCGAAATCGGACAATATCTTTCCGAAAGCAACACATCTTTAGCAACCCCATTCACAGCCCCCGCAATTAAAGCACCAAAATAGCGGCAAGCATCCACACAAGTAGCAGCACCGTGAGTAGTTCTCGAACTTTGTCCTGATTTTTCTATGACTTCCAAAGGATTTGTAGCATAAAACAAAGGCACGGGAGCCAAGCGCATAATCGAACCATTTCCAGCCGTCCCAGCATCCGTAGAACCGCAGAAAGGTTTTCCTGTATTTTTAAACTCCCAAAGTGCTTGTTGAACCGTATTGCCAATATCAAAACATTCACCAGTGCTGCTCAAATGTCCGTCTGTACTCCACCGCAGATATGTTTCTAACTGATGGACTGGATCGAAACCTTGTTTCTCAATCAAACTTTGGGCCAAACAAAGCGCCATCGAAGTATCATCCGTCCACTCGCCCGGTTGCAGTCCAAACGGGCCGCCGCCAACCATATCGTTAATAGGCGCAAACGTTCCGGGGCGATGGAACTCTAAACTTGTTCCCAAAGCATCGCCAACGGCTAAACCGAGAAGACTGCCGCGATAACGTTCTATTTGTTGCATATAGTAATGGGCAATTGGTCATGGGGAATGGGGAATTGGTAATGGGGAATTGGTAATGGGTAATTCAGGATTTATGCACCGATCGAAGAAACCGGGTTTTTTACCGAATTTGCGGGTTGCAACGAAGTATTTTTGTAAAAAAACCCGGTTTCTAGACCCCCATGCGTAAGTCCTATAGCGCGTCGCGTGAGAACCCCGGTCTTTCAAGCCGGGGATGAAACGCAGTTGTAGCCTGATAGCTACGAGTGTTCCAGATTATTTATTCCTCTGCTCTTCGATATATTTTCTCACAGTTTCAGTTGAGACGTTGCCAACACTGCCTACAAAATAACTAGGAGTCCACAAGGTAGGCAATTTCAACAATTCAGGAAACTCTTTCCTTAAGTAACTCGAAGCCCTGCCTTTGACTCTCTGCATGACGAAGCTAGCGGAATCAGTCGGCTTAACGTTAACCAATAAATGTACGTGATCGGGCATGATTTCCAAAGCAATAATCTTCCACCTGTTTTCCGTCACTACCTCAAAAATAATTTCTTGCAGCCGTTCCGCAATTTTGCCGACCAGGACGGCTTTACGGCGTTTTGGGATAAACACAAAGTGCATATTAATCAGTGAAACGGCGTTACTTTCGTGCCGATACTCTAGATCTTTTTTTGACAAACTCGCCATAGCAGTGAGCGGCTCCGTTGATGGATGGTGTATAATCAACATACCACAGCAACAAAACTTAAATGTTTGGATGCCAGCAAATACTACTCAAGCCTCACAAAGAACTCAAGGCAGTTCTAGAATATATTTGTCAAGAATCGAACAAACTGCACAATTGTGCGGTCTACTACGCTCGCCAAATATACTTCAAGGCTCGCACTTACGTGCGTCCGTTTGACATAATCAACGCATTGAAGCGCAACCCTCATTACGGGGCTTTATGCGCTCAAGCTGCTCAGCAGACTTGCGGTGCTGTGGGTGAATCGGTAAAATCTTTCAAAGGATTAATTAAATTGTTTCGGGAGGGCAAACTTGAATTTAAGCCAAAATTCCCGAATTACCGAACTCCTGGCGGATTTCATTTGATAGCTTATCCGAAACAAGCGCTTGGGAAAAAGTTGATTGACGGTCAAATTTCAATTCCTCTCGGTCAAAAAGTAAAAGCTTGGTTTGGACTGAAGAGTTTTCAAATTCCCATGCCTGCTAACTTAGACTATGCCGATATTCGAGAAATTAGAATTCTTCCCAGAAATGGCTGTTTTTACGCCGAGTTTATTTATAAAATACCCAGCGTTCAAACTGTTACAGACAGTCAAAAAGCTCTAGGTATCGATCACGGTATCGATAACTGGCTTACTTGCGTCAGCAACTCAGGAACAAGCTCGATCGTTGATGGCAAACACTTGAAGTCGGTCAATCAGTGGTACAACAAGCGTGTAGCAACTTTGATGGAGGGCAAGCAAAATGGTTTTTGGTCGCATCAATTAGCTCGATTAACCGAAAGACGCAACCGTCAAATGCGGGATGCCGTAAATAAAGCAGCTCGTTTAGTTGTCAATCACTGTATCAAAAACGGAATTGGTGTTATCGTTTTTGGGTGGAATAAAGGGCAGAAAGATTCTGCCCATATGGGTAAAAAGACAAATCAACAGTTTGTTCAAATCCCTACGGCACGACTGAAAAACCGTATTGCTCAACTGTGCGAACAATACGGCATTAAGTTTGTCGAAACTGAAGAAAGTTACACATCTAAAGCATCATTTGTAGACCGTGATTTTCTACCTACAATCGGTGAAAAACCCGACGGGTGGAAGGAAACGGGTAGACGGGTAAAGCGCGGTTTGTACCGGACGGGTCTGAAAAATTGGTACATCAATGCTGACTGCAACGCCGCAGCCAACATTTTGAGAAAAGTAGCGACGATGTTAGGGCTTGACCTTGATGGAGTTGGTAGGGGCGAATTGACAGCGCCTTCAAGAATTACCCTTTGGTAGTTTCTTTAGAATCCCTGCTGCTTTAGCACAGGGAGTGTCAAAATTCTCTAAAGTGCGCGCGGAGTGTCCTGCTAATGACTAATGACTAATGACTAATGACCACTCAGGCTAATATTGATGTTAACCTGTCCCTACCAGAGATCAAACTGTCCCATGACACCCGATGCCTCCGCCGCAGCCGCTGCTGCCGCCCCTCAATTAACACCCGAAGTCAGCTTAGAGTTGCAAGTCCGACTCAAGACAGAAGATGGACAGCTACTGTTGCTACTCCCCCCAGAAACCAACAGCGAACCGGCAACAGCTTCCGCCTCGACTTGGACTGAACTTTGGCAGCAGCTAAAAGTCAGGCTGAATGCAGGAGAACGCTTTTGGCAGCCAAACGCAGAAGTACAATTGATGGGGAGCGATCGACTTTTAGATATCCGCCAACTGCAATCCATCGCCGATGCCCTCTCCGAAGTAGAACTGCAACTCAAACGAGTCCACACCAGCCGCCGCCAAACCGCCGTTGCCGCAGCTACGGCAGGTTATTGTGTAGAACAGCAGCCTCCGGTTTCTCCCCTGAATAAAGTCGCAGCCGAAAAACCGCAATCGCTGGCGGAACCTTTATATTTGCAGATGACAGTGCGATCGGGCGTAGAAATTCGTCATCCAGGCACCGTCGTACTTTTGGGAGACGTAAATCCCGGTGGCTCAGTCATCGCCGGAGGCGATATCCTAGTTTGGGGCCGTTTGCGAGGTGTCGTGCACGCCGGTGCCGGTGGCAACACCAAAAGTGTGATTATGACCTTGCAGATGGAACCGATGGTGATTAGGATTGCTAAGTATGTTGCCAGAGGCCCAGAAACCTCACCCGCTCAGTTTTTCCCGGAAGTCGCCTACGTGACGCCTCAGGGGATTAGGATCGGCAGAGCCTCTGATTTTGACAAATCGCAGTTAATCGGGGGTAATGAATAATGGGTAATTGGTTATGGGGAATGGGTAATTAGTCATTTGTGATTGGTAATTAGTAATGGTAATTGGTAATACTATTTCTCTTTAAGCCTGCACTTGATAATTTGGGTAGGGGCTAAGCTTGTCACTAAAGGACGATGTAAAATTTAAGTGCTGATTCAGAGAAAATGGGTAGAACAAGGAGAGTTAGTTATTAGGTGTGAATGTTGAGTTAATTCACTGAATAACAGATTGCTGCTAAATTACCAAAGAATAATTCCTAATTCTCAACCAACAATAAAATCGATTGCCCATTACCAATTACCCCTTGCCAATTCTCAATTCCCAGTTACCAATAAATCTAAAATCGCTTATGGCTCGCATTATTGTTGTTACATCAGGGAAAGGCGGGGTAGGAAAAACCACCTCCACAGCCAATCTCGGCATGGCTTTAGCTAAGCGGGGGCGCAACGTTGCCGTAATTGATGCCGATTTCGGTCTCAGAAATTTAGACTTGCTGCTGGGCTTAGAAAATCGCATTGTTTACACGGCATTAGAAGTTCTCGCAGGAGAGTGCCGGTTAGAGCAAGCTTTGGTGAAAGATAAGCGGCAGCCGCGCTTGGTGCTGTTGCCGGCTGCCCAAACTCGGATGAAAGATGCCATCAGCGCCGAGCAAATGAAGCAGCTTGTGGGGATGTTGGGAGCAAAATACGACTATATTTTGATCGACTCTCCTGCTGGAATTGAACAAGGTTTTCAAAATGCGATCGCCCCGGCTCAAGAAGGCATCATTGTCACCACTCCCGAAATCGCTGCTGTCCGCGATGCCGATCGAGTCATCGGCCTGCTGGAAGCCAACAACGTCAAGAAAATCAACCTGATTGTCAACCGGATCAGACCCGCAATGGTGCTGGCAAATGATATGATGTCGGTGCAAGACGTGCGGGAAATCCTCGCCATTTCGCTGTTAGGCGTCGTTCCCGACGACGAGCGCGTCATCGTTTCCACCAACCGAGGCGAACCATTAGTATTGTCGGAAACGGCCTCTTTAGCTGGAACTGCCTTCGACAACATTGCCCGCCGCTTAGAAGGCGAAAAAGTTGAATTTCTAGATCTCAATCCCCGTCGGGAAAACTTCTTTACTCGCCTCCGCAAGTTCTTAAATACTAAAATTATGTGATGTGCTTATTGGCGATCGGTTTTCAACCGCAGCAAGTGCATCACAAAAAACTGGCCGAGATTTTCCCCGAGTGATACCAGTTCCTCCAAAAAAATGAAACTGTATGTCAACTCCAAACTCTTAGGGAATTAGTGATTCCCCAATCGAAAATCGAAAATCGAAAATCGAAAATCGAAAATCGTATGACGTTTTCTATGCCTAACCCTTGACAAACCAGCCCGACCCATGATACATACACTTCTCGAACGACTTTTCCCGCGCACCCCTGACAACAGCCGCGACGAGGTAAAACGTCGCCTAAAACTGGTTCTAGCTCACGATCGCTCTGAACTCAGCCCAGAAATGGTTGAGTCGATGCGCCGAGAAATTCTAGAGGTGGTATCTCGTTACGTGGAAATCGATACCACCGGGTCTGAGTTCTCGCTGGAGAGCGACCAGCGGGCCACAGCACTGATTGCAAATCTCCCGATCCGGCGAGTCAGGCTCGAACATCCACCGGAGAATTTACCCCAAAATTTGCCCCAGAATTTGCCCCAGAATCGACCAGAATATGTACCGGAGTATGTAGTAGAAACTCTCCCCGAAACGAGAGATTAACAGGGATTGAGATTTTATTGTCAGGCAAAGAGTTCGATCGAGCCGATCGGCATTTAAATTAAACTATCTCTCTAGAATTAAAATATTGTGGTGGGCACTCTTAGCCGGCCCAAAATATGTGATGACAAAGGGGAAAACTTTCTGATATCTGAAAACTCATGAAGTTAATCTTCTAGGACTTACGCATGGGGCCCCAGAAATCGGCTTTCTTACGAAAAGACGCCTTGCAAGCCGCAGATTTGGTGGTAAAAAACCCGGTTTCGAGGAGTCGTAGTGCGTAAGTGCTGTCTTCATCACTACTCGCTCTTTCCAGAAGAGCTTGCGTCCCGGACTATCTTAATAACTAATCGCTCTTTCCAGAGGATCTTGTAACTGTAGTTCTAACGGTCGGCCGGAGCGAATTTCTAAACCGGGCAACTCATATTTGACTAATATTTTTTCGCCTGTTTCAGCAGTTGCTAACGGCCAGAGTACCCAGCGGCTGCCTGGGGAAAGAGTGCTTAAAGTTGCAGAGTTTTGAGTCAGCCAAATTATCGGCAGTTCTAGCCGATTCTCAACCGCATCTTCCCCAGCATTAACCGCAGCTAAAGTTTCCAAAACTACCCGGTTCCCCGAGACGAGTCCCGTCCCGGCCGTCCAAAGTTTGACGTTTAACAGGCGCTTGCTAGCATAGAAGTACAGGGATGCAGCTACAGTCACGGCTCGTTCAAATTCTTCTGGCTGCCACGCCGCAGCGCTGTCGAGAGCAATAATAATTTCTTGACCGCCTGCTGCAACTTCTAACTCTCTTACCCGCAGTTCTCCGTAGCGGGCGCTGGTGCGCCAGTGAATCAGGCGGGTGGGGTCTCCGTGGCGGTAAGGTCTGAGGTTGCGGGTCAGGCCTTCGGTAGCAGTTTGCGATCGAGTGCGATTGTAAAATTGCGGGCTGTCTTCTTGACCGATGCGATCGATCAAAGGGCAAGTGCTCAACGGCAAAACTTGCGGATAGACAACCGCCACCGCTTTGACTGGGCGACTGCGCCGGCACCAAAACAACCCTAAAGGCGCTGCCGTCCTCAAGTTTACCTCTTGCCAGCGATAGACGCCCCGCTGCCGGACTTCTAGGTAGTATGTATGCACCTGCATACTCTCAGGCTCTATGACCTCGATCGGGCGGACGATCGGTTCTCCAAGTACAAACGGCAAGATGTCTACCACTTGCAACAAAGTCTTAGGTTCGCGGGCGCGATTTTCGATTTCTAGTTCGACGGTGATTCGATCGCCCGCACTCACCGGTTCGATGGGGCGGCGGCGGACTTCCAAGGCACGAAGCGATTTTGCTGGCAAAACCGCTGCTACTCCCAACAACGCCAAACCCCCACCGCTGAGCACGTACAGCCACCCAGACATTGTATTAGTCGCAGACCCAAAAAAGAAAACCGTCATCCCCAAGAGCAGCCAACCCGCGTAGGCGGGGGTAACAGCGCGATTTTCGAGCCAGTCGGCAATTTTGTGACCGATGTTCATAGGAGTTCCAATTGTTAATTACTCGATCGCCCCATCAAGCCTAATTGTAAAATATTCTCAGCATTTAGCACCGAATTAGCTGCGAGCCATTAGATTAGAAATCGGGCATTTTTTCGCAATAAATCTACATTGACCTCGCCCAAAAACGGATACAAGCCCCCGACACTGAGTCAGGCTCGATACCCAAATTTTAGACTCTAGTTCCTGCTCCCAGATTAATCTCTGGAGTAAATCTAAAATCTAAAATCTAAAATCTAAAATAGACTGACTGGAGACCCAAAAATGAACCCGTTAAACAATCCTACACCCCTTCAACCAGAGGCTCAAGCCCGCCGACGAACACCGCCGCCGCCGCCGCCCTTGGCTGTAACTCCCCCGCCTCCTGCACCCGCGCCTGCTGCGCCCCCAGCCCAGCAGCGTCCAGTCGAGACACCCGTCAGCACGATCGAACAAATGGTCAGAGATGCCCATAGCGCCTCGGCTTCCGACATTCACATTCGAGTCGGCCAAGTACCTCGATTTCGGATTCGGGGCGTGATGCAAGTAGCAACTAACCACCCCAAAGTAACCCCAGAAATTTTTGAAAATTACCTAGTCGAAATTCTCACCCCCGAACAGCGAAAACAGTTTGCAACTACCAAGGAATTAGATTCAGCAATTTTTTACCCTGGCTTCGTGCGGTGTCGGCTAAACTGTTTTGATTCCCTCAGCGGCGGTGCCATAGTCTTGCGGTTGATTAGTTTGGAAATACCTACTATCGATTCCTTGAGGTTGCCAGAAGTTTTCAAAAATATCATTTTGCGATCGCAGGGATTAATATTGGTTACTGGGCCTACCGGTTCGGGGAAATCGACAACCGTAGCTGCGATGATCGACCACCTCAACCAGATGGAGCAGAAGCACGTAGTTACAATTGAAGACCCGATCGAATTCATTCACCCTTCTAAAAAATGCTTGGTCAGCCAGCGGGAAGTCGGCTTGCATACCCACGAGTTTCAGCAGGCTTTGCGGGCTGTTTTGCGGGAAGATCCAGATGTAATTCTCATCGGGGAAATGCGCGATCGCGTTACCATCAATACAGCATTGCAAGCAGCTCAAACTGGTCACTTAGTATTGGGAACTCTCCACACTCGCAGCGCCATTAACGATATTAATCGGTTGTTGAACCTCTATCCGCCCGAGGAACAACAGGCGATGCGGATTCAAATTTGCGATTCTTTAGTAGCGGTAATTGCCCAACTTTTGCTGCCAACAGTTGACAACCGTCGGGTAGCAGTTCACGATATTTTGATAAATACACCTGCCATGCACGATTACTTGATGAAAGGTGCTGATGATGAAGCTTTCCGATTAATGGAACACGATACTTACGAAGGAATGCAGATTATCAACCAGGGTCTTTACAAACTGGTGCTTGAAGGCAGAGTGACGATCGAAGAAGCGGCCAAAACTTCTCCCGAAGCCAGCGATTTAGACCGCCGCTTGCGGACCGGAGGCTACGATGTTGGGGACGCTCGCGGCTTTGAAGGCAGCAAAAAAGAACGCACTGTTCGCGCCTAGTAGCAGCACACATACAGG
>JAICRN010000354.1 GCA_025937335.1 Microcoleus sp. TY_ISSM_2_bin.22 | reverse complement strand
TCCACACTTTGTACCGACTGGGTTTTGCCGCAGTCGGGGATTGGAGTCCGCCACAGCGAGGTGCAAAGCCGGGACAAGTTGTCAGCGTACTCATTCCCCGCCGTCACCCAAAAGCCTGAGAATTTGGCTGTTACATCCACGTCGGGCGCGCGCGGAAGGCACTTTGAGCCGTCGCATAATTAAGTTGTAGGACTTGTGCAGAAACTCGGTTTCTGCCAAGTTCTCTCAACTTGCGATCGGGGTTGATTTAAGAAAAAATTATGCTAGGGTTATTTTATATAAACCTTCATCAATGAGTGGAATGAACCTATCCATTATTGGCGATCAAAATTACATTTTGGGGATAGCAGCGCTGCTGAAATCCATAGAACTCAATGTTACAGAAGATCCGAATTTGCCTGTCAATATTACTGTGGTATCAACAGGTATAAATACACAGCAAAAGGAAAAGTTGCAGAAGTGCTGCAAATACGAGATTGAATGGGAAGAAGTTAAACCGAATTACGGGGGATTGCTGTCCCTGTCGGGTTCTAAGCTCACTTACGCGAGATTGGAACCGGAGAAATACACAAAAGCCAAAGACAGGCTGATTTGGCTCGACAGCGACATGATCGTTTTGGGCAGCTTAGAGCCACTGTGGAACTTAGACTTTGAAGGAATGCCCGTAGCTGCCGCGCTCAATGTCTGGGGAAATCCGAACAACCCGGCAGATAAAAACCCTTATTTCAATGCGGGTCTGTTAGTTTTCAATCTGAAGCTTTGGGAAGAAGAAAAACTTTCTGAAAAAATGCTTGAAAACGCTCGGGTCAACCTTTGGTGCGATTGCGACCAGGGGACATCTAATTCGGTTTTAGCGGGAAGGTGGAAGCGATTGGAGCAGATATGGAACAACCCCGATACGGATGATATGTCAACTAGAGTGATGCACTTTATATCCAGTCCAAAACCTTGGGAAAGCCCGCAACCTAATAAATTATGGCTGGAGATGTTGTCTCAGACACCGTTTAAGGACGAACTGCGCCCAATTAAAAATAATTCCGATTGGCTTTCTCGGTTAAAGGTAAAATACAAAAGATGGGAGCCGTGGCTGATGGAACCGACAACAAAAATTAAGAGCTACCTGAAAAAGAGACAAAGGTAATACCGTTTTAGATTAAAGATTAAAGATTAAAGAATTGCGAATTAGTGAGGACTGTCGGGGTTTGGATCGCGGGTCTGGAGTTGCATTCTTTTTTGCAACTGCTGTAACTTGATGCAGGATGCCTATTTCCCGATCGTTGCTTGAGGGGCGGCGGACATCAGCCGTCCCTCAAGCACATTTATTTTTGGTGGAACAGGCATCTTGCGTGTTTCCGCAGTATTTTGATGAAACAACCCGGTTTCTGCGTAATTCCTGTGGTGGTGGAACAGCAATTCTGTCTGTTTCCCCATAAAAAAATTTATCTGGGGTAGAACAGGCGGTGCGATCGACTCAGAAGCCTTGTACCTCGGGTTAAGCCAGCAGCGAGGGAACGCTGAGAGCACTTTAGCAGCGGATTTGTATTATACAACACGATATTACCAACAACAATTAAAATAGTTTGGACTTGATGATATCTTTCACCATTTTTCGATCGAACTCTTCGCGGGGGGGCTTCCCCTAGCTGCGAAAGTTGCGAGGTTTCAGCCTCCGACTTGTGGAAATTGGTGCAAAATGTCAAATTAATCGTTAATCTTGTCCAATTACCAATTACGAACCTATGCCCCGTCGTCAAGACTTAAAAAAGATTCTTCTCATTGGTTCCGGTCCAATTGTTATCGGCCAAGCGTGCGAGTTTGACTATTCGGGGACGCAAGCTTGCAAAGCTTTGCGAGAAGAAGGCTTTGAAGTAGTGTTGGTGAATTCCAACCCTGCAACAATTATGACCGATCCGGAAACTGCCGATCGCATTTACATCGAACCTCTAACGCCGGCAATCCTCGAACAAATCATCGCCAAAGAAAAGCCTCAAGCAATTTTACCGACGATGGGCGGTCAAACGGCGCTAAATTTAGCAGTTGCAGTTGCTAAAAATGGCGTTCTGGAAAAGTACAACGTCGAGTTAATTGGCGCTAAGTTGCCAGCAATTGAAATGGCAGAAGATCGGCTATTATTTAAAGAAGCGATGGCGCGAATTGGAGTCGCCGTTTGCCCTTCTGGAATTGCCAACAATCTCGACGAAGCCAAAGCAATCGGTCACCAAATCGGCAGTTATCCCTTAATTATTCGTCCTGCTTTTACAATGGGTGGGACGGGAGGTGGCATTTCTTACAACCAAGAAGAGTTTGAAGAAATGGCACAAAGCGGGATTGACGCCAGTCCGGTATCGCAAATTTTGATCGAACAATCTTTGATTGGTTGGAAAGAGTACGAACTGGAAGTAATGCGGGATTTGGCAGATAATGTGGTGATTATTTGTTCGATCGAAAATCTCGACCCGATGGGCGTCCACACCGGCGATTCTATCACCGTCGCCCCGGCGCAAACTCTCACAGACAAAGAATATCAGCGCCTGCGGGATGCTTCGGTGAAAATTATCCGCGAAATCGGAGTTGAAACCGGCGGTTCCAATATTCAATTTGCCGTCAATCCTGTCAACGGAGATTTCATCGTTATTGAAATGAACCCTCGGGTTTCCCGTTCCTCCGCGTTGGCCTCGAAAGCAACCGGTTTCCCTATTGCAAAAATGGCGGCAAAATTAGCGGTAGGTTACACCCTCGACGAAATTTCCAACGATATCACCAAGAAAACTCCGGCGTCTTTTGAGCCGACAATTGACTACGTGGTGACGAAGATTCCCCGATTTGCCTTTGAAAAGTTCCCCGGTTCCGAACCGACTCTGACAACGCAAATGAAGTCTGTTGGGGAGGTAATGGCGATCGGGCGCAGCTTCAACGAATCCTTCCAAAAAGCGCTGCGGGGATTGGAAACAGGGCGCGCGGGTTTCGGCTGCGACAAACCCGAAAAGTTGCCTAGTTTGGAACAAATTCGCGCCGGATTGCGGACGCCAAATCCCGATCGCATTTTTACAGTCCGCCACGCGATGATGATGGGAATGTCAGTGGAAGAAATCTTTGAATTCACAGCTATCGACCCTTGGTTTTTGGATAAAATGCAGGAATTGCTGGAAACTGAGAAGTTCTTGAAACGGACGCCGTTGGAAGAGTTGACAAAAGAGGCAATGTTTGAAGTAAAGCAGTTGGGATTTAGCGATCGCCAAATTGCTTACGCCACCAAAACATCGGAAGATGAAGTCCGCGCTTACCGCAAACAGTTAGGCGTAATCCCGATTTACAAAACAGTCGATACCTGTGCCGCTGAATTTGAAGCGTTTACACCGTATTATTATTCCACCTACGAAGCGGGAGCTGCAATTTGGGACTTCGGCGATGAAGAAAAGAAGATTTCGCCTGTGGGCCACAGTCTCCCGCCGGAGTCGGAAGTTTTGCCTTCTACCAAACGAAAAGTGATGATTTTAGGTGGCGGGCCGAACCGGATCGGACAGGGAATTGAGTTTGATTACTGCTGCTGTCACGCTTCTTATTCCCTAGGAGAAGACGGCTTTGAGACAATTATGGTCAACTCGAACCCCGAGACGGTTTCGACGGATTATGATACTAGCGATCGCCTGTATTTTGAACCGCTAACAAAAGAAGATGTTCTCAACATTATCGAAGCAGAAAATCCAGAGGGAATAATTATTCAGTTTGGCGGTCAAACACCGCTAAAATTAGCGGTTACTTTACAAAAAGCACTGGAAAATCATCCCGACGTACAAACAAAAATCTGGGGAACTTCGCCGGATTCCATTGATACTGCTGAAGACAGGGAGCGATTTGAACAGATTCTGCGGGAATTGGATATTCAGCAAGCCGCTAACGGTTTGGCCCGCAGTTTTGAGGATGCTTTAATAGTAGCTCAACGGATCGGTTATCCGGTAGTGGTGCGACCGAGTTACGTGTTGGGCGGGCGAGCCATGGAAATTGTTTATTCCGATACTGAATTGGAACGTTACATGATCTATGCCGTGCTGGTAGAACCCGATCATCCGATTTTAATTGATAAGTTTTTGGAGAATGCGATCGAGGTGGATGTAGATGCGATCGCCGATGCTACTGGCAATGTGACGATCGGCGGTATTATGGAACACATCGAGGAAGCGGGAATCCACTCCGGCGACTCTGCTTGTTCTATCCCTTACCAAACGCTTTCCGAGGCAGCTTTGGCAACAATTCGCCGCCAGACAGTGGAACTAGCAAAAGCCCTAAAAGTGATCGGGTTGATGAATATTCAATTTGCCGTTCAAGGCGAGCAAGTTTTCATTTTGGAAGCTAACCCGCGGGCGTCTCGAACAGTGCCTTTTGTATCGAAGGCGATCGGAGTTCCCTTAGCAAAAATCGCGTCGCGAGTCATGTCCGGCAAAACTCTAGAAGCTTTGGGTTTTACTGAAGAGATTGTACCCACTCATGTTTCGGTAAAAGAAGCTGTATTGCCCTTTGCTAAGTTCCCGGGAACTGATACCTTGTTAGGGCCAGAAATGCGATCGACTGGCGAAGTAATGGGAATTGACACCGATTTTGGCAAAGCATTTGCCAAAGCTCAACTCGGCGCAGGACAAATGATGCCCCTGTCGGGAACCGTGCTGGTTTCGATGCGCGATCGCGATAAACTAGCAGTTATACCAGTTGTCAAAGAATTCTTAGAATTGGGTTTCAAAGTAGTCGCAACCCACGGAACGCGCAAAGTTTTGCGAGAGGAAGGTTTACAGGTAGATTTGGAATTGAAACTGCACGAAGGGCGGCCGAATTTGTTGGATTCGATCAAGAATGAGAAAATTCAACTAATTATCACCACACCTTCCGGCGAAGAATCCCGGGCCGACGGCATCTTTATCCGCCGCACAGCTTTGACTTACAAAATCCCGATTATTACGACAATAGCCGGTGCTAAAGCGACAGCAGCGGGAATTCGATCGCTCAAATCGCACCCGATGGAAGTAAAAGCAATTCAAGACTATTACCCGCAAACCTAGGGTTCGCGCCGCGCACCTTACCCACAACGTAGGGTGCGCGCCACCAAAACCTAATCTGCATCGGAGTCCAAAACTCCGCTAGACAGCATCAACCTCGGCCAAACTAACAAGAAAAAACCCATCCAAGCTAATAAAGGAATCGCGACTAAAACAGTTATCCAAACAGTTTTTAATAACAGCCAACTACCGCTAATCAGGCTAGTACCAGTTAAAAGAATCGACCAAGGCTGACACCACCAAGGTTTGTAACTCCAAGGACTAATAGCTTTTCGATTGGAAAGTTTTTTATCAGAAATAGATTTCATATTTTTAGTGATTGTTTATGGAGAATAGTCTGGCTAGCTGGATTAACCGAAGTTAAACATTCATCACCTCTTCTGCTGTCAGCGTTAATTCGGGAAAAGTCCGCGACACAATTCGTTCGCTGCCTTTAAACGCGCTTCTTTGATAGTTGCCCTCTCCATCCAAAAGGTGAACGAATACAGTTGGAACTTTGGGATTTCCCAGAAATTCCCTGCTGCCAATTGCTAAATAATCGACAATCCAATACTCAGGAATTCCGAGGCGCCGATATTCGTCAAATTTGTCTGTATAATCGTCCTCCCAATTTGTTGATGTTACTTCCACTGCCAGTTGAATTGGTTCTAGTAAGGCAGAATAAGCAGAACGGTTCGAGCGCCACAAATCGCGATCGATTACGCTGACATCCGGTCTTCGCCCTTGTTCGATTCCGGCTTTAGTTACAGTTCTGATAACGGCTGTGGTGTTGACTACATAATTCAAATTTAGTCGCCGGATTTCATCGTTGAAGCCAAATAACATGAAATTAGCAACATCATCATGATTTCTTGTGGCATTCATCTCTACAATTTCTCCGTTTACCAGTTCATAGAGTCCATCTTCTGGACATTCTACAAGGAATTGGTCAAAGGTTAATTGTTGCGTGACTGTTGCAATCATAAGATTTATCCTTATTTTGCAGTAATATTATTAGTCTATATTACCACAGGCAGGAATAAATTTGTTTTTTTGACAATCAAGCATCCAGGATACAAGCCCCCGGATTCATTCCGAAAGCAGACTC
>JAICRN010000733.1 GCA_025937335.1 Microcoleus sp. TY_ISSM_2_bin.22 | reverse complement strand
CCCTAATCTTTTCCTCCCCGCAACTATTGCCGAGGAGTGTTCAGGTTTTATTTGATAATCTTAATCAAGACTCAAGGCATCGAACCACTGTAAAATCCGATTCCATGCCCACCACCGATCGCTATCAGCAAATTGATGCTGACAACGTTTACTACTGATATGCCCAACATGACCGCCGTAGGCTGTTACCACTAATTCTAAGGCAGGATTGTTCGCGCTAATGGCTTGCAACTCAGAGACAAGCACCGGGTCAAACATCGGATCGTCTGCTGCATAAAGGATGAAAGTGGGTTTTTTGAGGTGAGGCAAAATGTGTAGAGCGCTGCTAGCGTCATAGTATTCTTCCACAGAGGAGAAACCTAACGGGCCAATTACCAGTTCGCGGTCAAAGCCCCAAATGCTGTTGGCGCGTTCAATAGCGGCAGGATCGATCGCCCCCGGATGCGATGCGGCGATGTTTTTTGCTAGTTTTTTTAACTGTCGCGCGATCGCTTTTTCTAAAAATTTCCCCCACTCATCTTTAACTAGATAAGACAGAGAACGGTTCGAGTCCAAGCTGGGGCAAATCACCGCCGCGCCTGCTAGTTCTGACTCTTCGATTCCTAAATCAGGCCCCCAATCTGCGATCGTCTGAGCTGATTTTACGGCCCACAAGGCTAATTGCCCGCCCAGGGAATAACCCGTGAACCAAAAAGGGGCGGGACATCCCATTTCTTTAGCAGCCGCAGCAATCCGAACGAAATCTTCGCCTTCGTACAGGCCATCAGAAGTCAGGGTGGGAGAGAGTTGGGCAGTTTTGCCGTGAGCTCGCCAGTCAAATAATACCACTGCACAGCCTTGGGCATAGGCTTTACGGCCTAGTAGCCTCAGAAACCATTGATTATCCAGATCGCCAGTAATGCCGTAAGTGCCGACAATGGTATATCGGGGATTTTCGGGGATGGCAACCCAGCCGAAAATCGGGACTCCACAGGCACCAGTAAAGATGTGTTCTCGGTAAGGGGGCTCTGGGTCAGCGATCGTCTTTTCCCAACGGCGACTAGCCCTTAATGCGGTGTACAACGTCATTAACAGACCGTTGTTCAGCAGCCAAGGCGGAGTATAGGCAATGGTCATAAGCGGGTGTCGGAAATGTCTGTCTCGTTGTTGGGATGATTTTACTTGAGAGTTTGGCTATTCTAGCGACTAAGCCTGAAAACCGCAATACTTTTTGAGTAAATGCACTCGGCGAAGTCAAGCCAAAATAATAAATCAACTCTATCTCAGCGAGGAAAAACCTATCGACAATATCTACGGCAACCTTCAAGGTTTAAAGAAAAATCCGGTCGAGCAACAAGAAAAGCTTTACCGCTTTGTGCCTGCATTAACCGGTGGGGACAGGTGATTGGCATTGGTGTTGCTACCCCTGGCCCAACCCAAATTCCGCCCTTAGAACTGCCGTGCTATGGAGGTGGCAGTCTCAGCGGTATTCCCTGTATCGCCACTCACCTCACGCCGGAACCCCAGCAAGTCGGCACTCACAGCAATGGCTATTCAGCTAAAACAGAAATCGGTTGGGGCTGGACTTGGCGAGGGATCTCGCTAACCCTCCCGACATAAAAAAAACTCAAAACTCTTGTGGTATCGCTTTTGTGTCACAAAACGTCAGAGTTTAATAGACTAAAATATCTCAAACCGGAGCGGGGTCTATGGTTAAACCTGGCAAACCTAATTAAACTTTGAAATTGATTGATGAGTATTGTAGCTTTTACAGAAATCAGTTTCCAGAAGTCCGAAGCTTTGAAGCTTTTACCACCTTCATGCTGGAATAATTTCTGACTCAAAGCCCAGTTGGCATCGGGTTACAAACACACCGAAAATGAGAAACTAAAAGGCATAATTAGCAGCCAATTCACCCCGATGCTACGCCTCAAAAAAAGCCGGATGAATTACTCAGACAATTTCCAGCAAATGGTTGATGAATATAATGCTGCTCACGCAATATGGAGATATTCTTTGCAGATTTTGTGGAGTCTGCCCAATAACTAAACCTTGAGGATAAACGGGCAATGTTCGAGAATTTGGCAGAGGAATAATTAGCAATTTTGACCTGTTGACAAAGCAGATATTACTTTAACCGAACAAGAAAATCACGAAATTAAGAAAGTAGCAAAGGAACTTTTGTCAACCCTCAATAAAAAAAATTAGTTTTAGATTGGCGCAGGCGACAGCAAACCAAGGCAGCATTTAAAGTCGCGATCGGGGAAATTTTAGAGCGACTGCCAGAAAGCTACTCAACCGAAGCGTATCAGCGGAAATGTCAAGAGGTTTACCAGCACGTCTGCGAATCTTATTCTGAGGCCGGACGCAGTATTTACACCGCAGCAGCTTAAAGGTGGTGTAAATCCCACCCACAGCTTTTGTCAAAAATTCATCATAAATTATTCAAAAATTTATCAAGGCTTAACCAATTTTTTGTCACTTTTACTGTAATTTATGATACAGCTCGCGCAGGTTGCCCGCATCTCGACAAATCCAGAATTGTTAATATTTAATTTTCCTATCTCCCTCACTCTCGGGAGCATCTCAGATTTGTAAAAACACTTCTTCTGGCTCCTTCCTTCTGCCTCTTGCCTCGCAGCAAGAGAGCCTCGCAGCAAGAGAGCCTCAACACTCCAATTTCTAGCTTGGCTGCTTTCATTGAGATGCTCCCT
>JAICRN010000699.1 GCA_025937335.1 Microcoleus sp. TY_ISSM_2_bin.22 | reverse complement strand
TGACGCTAATTCTCTGGCGAATTTTGGGATTGCGTAAAAATGAAGTTGCTAGATATCCTAAAGGAGGAATTAAAAACTTTCCCTTATTAGAAGTGATGGCCAAACCTGCGCTATCTATTAACACTAATTGTTTTACAGCTTCGGGATGAGTGAGGGTGAAATCAATTGCTGCTGCACCTCCCATGGAAGCACCGACTAAGATTACAGGCTGCGAAATTAGCGTTTTCCAAAAATAGTAAAGATGACTTTCAATTGCCCTCGCGCTGAATGCCAAACCTGGCGATCTTTCTGTAAATCCGAAACCCAACAAATCAACCGCCCAAGTTTCATTTTCGGCAGCCAGCAGCGGCAACAGGCGACGGAATTCAAACAGGGAACTGTCAAAGCCGTGAATTAGTACAATAGGGGTGTTTCCCCTGCCTTGGCGCACGTAGGTTGTGGCAATTGGCCCAGAAGATAGGGGAGTTGTAATTGCCTCTCGTTGAATGCTTTGCGCTAAAGCAATTGATGTAGATTCTGTTAGCTGTGCGATCGATTTTGGGAGAAAGCTTGCTGGCATAATTCTTGATAAATTGTGACTTGGTAGTGGCAGTGTCCCTGTACTCACCCTAAGATTTAAGTATATATGTTTGCCCGATCGCTATTTTAGGAGTTGGGGCGATCGAGCCATTAAAATGCGATCGATACTTAGTATGCCTCTGCCCAGGCTAAGGTTGAGTTTCTTAACCTGATGTTAATATATTTTATAATCGTTGCTAATAATTCCTGTTTAATCTACTATTACCTTCCTCTGCGTCAACAGCACCTCTGCGGTTCATTCAAACAAAACTGATTAACAAATCTAATAAAATTAGCATACCATTTACTCAAACATCTGAATATACAGCACTTTTTGTCGTAAGTGAGGTACATAGCAGAGGTAGGGACACGGCACGGCGCCGTGTCCCTACGGGTAGCCAGAGGCGGGTGTACTCGATCAACGTGGCATCTGCTGTATGTTAAATCATCAGTTCGCGATCGCACGCTTCCCAAAAAAACCCGGTTTCTCGCTGTCACTTTCGAGCGTATACGACCAAATTAGGTGAACAAACCGGCATTTTTGCGTCTAGGACTGATTATTTTTAAAATCCTTCTAAAATCTCAAAAGAATATTAATGATAACTCAAACTCCATGCCTCAAAACCCTAGCAACTAAAATTGGCAGAATCAACTGGGACAACTGCGCCAAAAAACTAGAAGCAGGTATGCAAAAAAATCCCGGAATTACCGAAATTAATCTAGTCTTTGCCACATTAAGTCTCGATAAATTGAACAACGAATAGCAAGCTTGACCTAAAAATTAAAATTTAAAATTGCTTGGTGGCTGTGTACAGATAGCCAAAAATTCAGTATTTCTTCGCCCACTTGTTCTGGATAGAAGTGGTGAAAGAAATGCCTACCGTCTTGACATTCCCAAAGCCTATCGCCTTTTTTTAGAAATTCCGACCAGCGACGCATCACAACAGGAGATACCAGAAAATCTGTTTTGCTGCTGCATATTAACAAAGGTACTTCTACACCTCGGTCGCGGGGATTACTAATCCTAAATAAGGAGTGAGGACACGGAGAACAGGCTAAGTCATCCTCAAAATATGATATGAATTTTTGATTGATAATTTGATTTTGGCATCCCAGCATATCGCCTACTATTTGATTCAAAACTTGTTGGCGGCTCCAGGGAAAAGCTGAAAGATACGTATAGTAATGTGCTTGCCAATTAATAGCAGATGGCAAACCGACAGATAAAAGCCCCAAAGAACTTACTTTGTGAGGATAGCGGCGCGCATACATTAAACCAACTAATCCGCTGGTACTGTGGCCTATTAGATGAATTGGGCGATCGCGGAATGTTAAAAAATCGTGCAAAAGTTCAACAGCCATATCTAAAGAGCAAGCTTCGTCTTCAGTTTGTTGGTATTCCCATATTTGCACTGGTACAGAATCATTTAAGTAGGAAAGCAGCGAGCGATCGAAGAATTGCAAACTCGGACTTACACTTAACCAAAGTACGTCATCTGAACTAAATTTCATCTATTTTAAGTTTGTGAGCGACTTATTAACAATAATAATTGATCTGCTAGATTTTCGGGGCGGGTTGAGTCCGTAATTTTGATTGCCTAATATCATCTAATTACACAACTCACCCTGCTACCGTTCAGTCTACAAGCTAAATTCTTTCTTGAGTTGAGATACCCAAGATTTGATGCGCGATTCCGTCAGATCTGATTGGTTGTCTTCATCAATAGCAAGACCCAAAAACTTGCCATTAACGACTGCTTTAGATTCATTAAACTCATAGCCATCTATCGGCCAATAACCGACTGTTTCGCCGCCCAGTTCGGAAATTTTTTCAGCCAGAATCCCCATGGCATCCATAAAATTATCTGGGTAGCCTTCTTGGTCGCCAGTTCCCACATAAGCTACTTTTTTACCGCTAAAATCAATATCATCTAGTTCGGTAAAAAAACCTTCCCAGTCGCTTTGCAGTTCGCCGATATTCCAAGTGGGACAAGCGATAATCAGACATTCGTATTCGGCAAAAGCATCATTTTCAACGCTGCCGATCTCGTGTAAGGTGACTGTATCGCCGCCAAATTCATCCCGAATCATTTCAGCTACAGACTCAGTTTTCCCTGTTGTAGTTCCGTAGAAAAGACCAATTGCTTTTGACATTTTTACTCCGAAGGTGAAACTTGACAGTGTTTAAAATTTATTTTTTTTGAGTCAGGATTTGGCATTTCCTGTCTGCAATTCAGACAAAAACAGTAGACGCGGTTGTGGCAAACCTGAGAAATTAGGGAGTCAAGGCAGCAAGGACAGTGTTTTTTCATCGGGTTAAAGTTAAAAATTTATCAACCAAACTGACTCGCTCATATCGGGGTCGGCTTCGCAGTCAATTAGTAACAAATTTAGCGTCGTTTG
>JAICRN010000055.1 GCA_025937335.1 Microcoleus sp. TY_ISSM_2_bin.22 | reverse complement strand
TTCCTCGCTCTCCTTACTGTATACTATTGTTTACCTTACTCTCTGCGCACCTCTCCTCTGACATTAAATATTAGTAATCTCAATCAAATATGCCTTAAGATGTAATTATATAGGTAAAACCAGGAGTGACAAGATGTTTTGTAAAGATAGAGTTAAGGGCATTAAAGGATTAGGTCTAGTTATGGCTGGGATTAGTGCGATTCCCTTCGGGATAGCTTCGCTTCACGGCTTTTTGACCGCCTCAGCAGAAGCAACTGCACTAAATCAACCGATTGGCAAAGTTCGGGCGATCGCGCCGAACACTTTGGGCAATTATCAACCGCTGCAAATTGCTCAAGTAGAGGGATGTCCGAGGGCCGAAATGGTGCAATTTTTCGCAACGCCCAACTTTTCTATATACATTTGCAAAACCCAGGAAGGGGATATTTTTTACCGCGGACTCAGCAAAATAAATGGCAGCCAAATCAATGTCATGCAAGTAACAACAGGTGACGACGGAACTTATGAAGCGACTAACGGCAATATTACCTATTCGATTAACCCCGAACGCCTGCAAGTCCGGCAGAATGGTAAGGTCATTTTGACCGAAGGTGTTATCAAGTAGCACTAATTGTGATTCAACGATCGCTCCTCTAAATTTAGGGTGTATTTTATTTAAGTGAAAAATTCAAGACCAGCAAAAATATATTGATTCCTTAACAATCAAATAGAATCAGTGGTAACGGTTATAAAATTGACTAACTTTTATTCAAATACCTCTCAATCAGGACGATCGCCACAATATCGTCCACCGGTCTCGGCGGCGTCCGCATTCCCTTCGGAATCAAGCGGTCGAGTCCCGTCGGAGGGTACATTTGCCAGTAGCGTTCCCTCGCTTCTAAACTGCTGTACCTCTCGTCAACTTGAACAATTTTGAGCGCAGGCGACAAACTCTGCGTCAGTTTTTGTTTCCAACTCTTAGAAGTCGTTTGATCTCCGAGCACCAATACCTCAATTGAAAACTGTTCGCACAGAGATTGAATAGTCGAAATTGCACTCTCGGACGGTACAACTTGATGGTAGGAGACATTGTTGTCTTTACCCATGACGGCGATACCGCACTTGTCTTTACCTGGATCGAAACCTAAAATCATATTTATTAGTTCTGAGTTAATAAGTTTGTAGTTGCGCTGTTGTAGTCGAGGAAACCCATCACCAACCTCTATCTAATCTGACACTTGCATTCTTGTATGTCTCAAAATCTTTGCGGGCGATCGCACTTATTTTGCTTTACTTTTTTGCAGGATTGACATATTATATCATCATGGGAATTCGTGCGGCCATATAATACCTAAAATCAGAAACCGGGTTTTTGCCATAATCTTTACTTCCCGTTTTAATTTATCGAAAAAACCCGGTTTCTTTGACTCCCCGCGCAAAAACCCGGTTTCTCTCACCCCTGTGCAGGCGGTGCATCGCTGTGAGATTGTCGATTTGATTTGCTTGCAAATTGCAGATGGCGACGCACCCTACTATTTTGAATCTCGTGCAAAGATAAGTGCAAAAAAAATAAAGCGCGCTGACGCACGCAAAAGGGGAAAGATGAAATAGTGCAAAGGGAAAAAGGGAAACAGGATAAAGGGCAAAGAAGAGTCCTCACAGGGAAGAGGAGAAAACCGGAATCCGCAGCAAAGCAGCAACGCGAAAACCCAAATTCCTGTTCCAGTCGCCCCCAAGAGTGTAGGAGCGGTTGGCAGCACGGCAATCGACCGCATCGTAGTCCCACGAACCTCCACGACGCACTTGATTAGGAGAACCGCTTGTGTCCCAAGCGCTGCCGAAAGAGGGTGCGCCATTGTAGTTATCATGCCAGTAATCCTGACACAATTCCCAAACATTGCCGTGCATATCGTACAAGCCAAACCCATTTGGGGGAAAACTTCCCACCGGAGTAGTTTCTCGGCGGTCAAGTCCTTTCGGCGCCAAAGCGTAAGGATAATAGCCCTGATAATTCACTAAATCTGGAGTAATAGTTTCCCCGAAGTGAAAAGCTGTTGTCGTACCGGCCCGACAAGCATATTCCCATTCGGCCTCACTCGGCAAGTTATAGTTTTTCCCTGTTTTCTCCGACAACTTCTGACAGAAAGATTTTACACCCCCCCAAGTTACTTTTTCTACAGGTCGTTTCGCACCTGTAAATTTCGATGGGTTATGTCCCATCACTGCTTGCCACTGTTCTTGAGTGATGGGGTATTTTCCTAGATAAAAAGTTGGTACAGTTACTTGATGCTGCGGACGTTCGTGATGCCGGCTACCTGCCTCTGTTGCTGGCGAACCCATCATAAATGTGCCTCCGGGAATGTAAACCATTTCGAGCACAACTCCATTACCTAAGTCTTCTCTGAGGTAATGAGCAGAAGACTTTCTACGACTGTTTTCTTTTCCATAGGCATCGACTGTGATGACATCAAATTCAAATACAGGGAGATAGTCTTGAAACGGAGGTTTAGTCTTTAAGTCATCTCTATCTTTCAGCAGTAAATAGGCAGCGAATTTCACCTGCATCGATTCATCGTGCAATGCTTGAATTATCAAATCTAAACCTGCTTCTCCATATTTCAGTGCTTCAGAGAGGGCGGCGATTCTCACTTCGACAATGGGTGAGACTAAGCGGCTTTTAACACCGGGAATGCCTCCGAGTACCGCAGCATTGACAGGAATTGAATTTTGACCGCCACGGACGGCATCGTATTCTCTGGGTTCATTTTGATTCTCTGACATTACACCGCACGCTCCTGCATTTTAATTGAGCAAAATTTTGTTTTGTGATGCCAATATCTCAGAGTTCGATTCTTAGTTTCTCTCTTTGCGATCTTAGCGGTGCGGTGCGTCGCTGTTAGATTATTGGTGGTGCTTCCAGATTTTTGGTGGCGACGCACCCTACTAATTGGGTGCGGTTCGTCGCTGTGAGATTGTTGGTGGTGCTTCCAGATTTTTGGTGGCGACGCACCCTACAATTGCTATATATATGGCGGCACGGATTCCCATGATTTAATGATATGTCAAGGGCGCGAAAATGTCAAGCAAAATTGTAATTCTATCGCCAAAAAATTTTGCTCAAATTCGATATGTCGATCGCACTTATTATTTAACTTTCAAATCTCCTGGGCCTGGTTTTTGTTGTCCGGTGCGGAAAACAACGGCTCCGTTTTCAAGAGCAACTAAATCTATTTTAAGCGGGCCGGCGATGTAAGTGACATCTGCGGCGATCGCCTGAACGTCCAGCGGTTTCTGGTACTGCTGCAACCGATCGATAAAACCAGCCAAAGTTTCAATCTGACTGTCGGCAACTTGTAGTCTACCGCCGACAACGCCGATCAGGCGAGCGCGAAATTGACACGCTTCTATCAATTGCAGCAACTGCTGCCGCACCTGTTCGTCGGTCAAAGTCACCGGATCTACAGTAACCCCTGCAATCACATCTCCAGCGCGGAAGACCACTCGATTGATTTCTGCTTCTGCAAATACCTTAATTACCTTTTCTTCCCGCAGGTAATTAGCGCCGGCGACAATTCGCACCACGTAGTCTTGACCGTCTTTTATCTGACTAATTAGTTGATCTATTTCCGCTTTAGTAATTTGAATAACCTGCTCTTTAACCTTCTTATTCTCCGGCTGCATCAGTCCGACGGTGGTTTTATTTGCTTCTTGCAAAAGTCGATCGATCGCGCCACTTGCCATACCGGGTTCAATAATGCGAACGACGCCAGCAGCTAAAATTTGACCGCGCCTGATGGCAACTGTACCCTCGCGGATTGCCTGAAAGTCCCGTTCCAAAACTTGCACTTGCTGCTGCAATAAAGTTTGTTGCTGTTCGAGTTGAGCTTGTTGCTGTGCCAAGGTTTCTAAGAGTGCTTCCCTCTCGGCAATTACTTTGTCGCGCTCGACAATTGTTCGATCGCGCTCGGCAAGATTTTGCACCCGCTGGGCAATTTCCTTGTCTCGCTGGGCAATTAGTTCGTTGCGATCGACAATTTCTGCGTCTCGCTGGGCAATTTCTCGCTCTCGCTGGGCAATTTCTGCGTCTCGCTGGGCAATTTCCTTGTCTCGCTGGGCAATTTGAGTTTTTACCTGCTCTCGCTGCTCGATTAACTGTTGCCGTTCTTCTTGCAGTTGGGCAATTTCCGCTCCCAAAGTC
Source organism: Microcoleus sp. TY_ISSM_2_bin.22 (assembly GCA_025937335.1). Taxonomy (GTDB): domain Bacteria; phylum Cyanobacteriota; class Cyanobacteriia; order Cyanobacteriales; family Microcoleaceae; genus Microcoleus. Next base: position 10,478 of record JAICRN010000055.1, on the reverse strand, counting down.
GTTTTTTGAGCGGAAACTGTTTTCAATTGGTTCTCGGTGCGATCGAGCTGAGCTTTTGTAGTCGATCGGATCGTTTCAACCAGTTTCAATTGTTCTTCGGTGCGGGATTTAGCCGCTTGCACGCTGCTGAGCTGTTCTTCTGTCTGGGATTTAGCCGCTTCTACCTGACTTAACTGCTGTTCAGTTTTAGACTTGGCTGCTTGCACGCTGTTGAGCTGGGCCCGCAGCGAGTTTAATTTTGTTTGCGTCCGAGCTTGCTCGGCATTAGCGGCTTGGAGGGATTGATTAATTTGCTCTAAATTGGCTCTAGCTTGCGCTTGAGCGGCTCTGGCTTGAGCTAATTCAGTTTCAACTCGATTTTTTTCTTGAGTGGCCTGGTTGATTTCTCTGCGGGCGTTGTTGAGCCTTTTTTGAATCTCGTCTATTCTAAAAACTCCCGTTCGCAGCGGCTTGCTAGTCGCAAACAAAATACCCAGAGTCAGTGCCGACAGGATGCTGCCGGCCATTACTGTCACAACAACAGCAGTATCGCGGGGGCGAAGTTTGAACAAGCTCAACCTTGCCTTGCCGACTTTCGTCCCAAGGCGATCGCTGACAGTGGCGATCACACCCCCCAACACTAAAATTACAAATACCAGGATGTATCCAGCAGTCATTCCGATTTTAGATTTTGGATTTTGGATTTTGGATTGAATCTAAAATCCAAAATCCAAAATCCCATACTTTCTCGGCATCAAGTGAATTGCTGGCTTAAAGCCACCGGGTTGTGGACTGTGATCTTTTTCTTGTGGATCGAGATCATGGTTTCTTGTCTGAGATCCCCGAGCAAACGAGTCACAGTTACCCGCGTCGAGCCGATCGCTTCGGCGATCGCCTGGTGGGACAGCTTCAAATCTATCGTAATCCCCTCTGTACCTGGCACGCCAAAATCCCGGCACAGAATCAGCAAAAAGCTGACGAGTCTCGAACCCATATCTCGGTGCGCCAGCGTTTCGATCATCATCTCGGTTTGCAAAATCCGAGACGACAGTCCCCGCAGCATCACCATCGACAGTTCCGGGTCTTCCTTGAGCGCTTTCTCTACTTGTTCGATCGGCAGCGATATCAACTCTACCGGCGTAAAGGCTACCGCGTGGTAAAACCTGTCCGATCGGTGTCCCGTAATCAGAGACAGCACCCCAAATACGCTATTTTCGCGCAGGAGGGCGACTGTAATTTCTTCCCCTGCTTCGTACACCCTGGACAGCTTCACAGCACCTCTAATGAGAACGTAGACGCGCTCAGCCGGGTCTCCAGGGAAAAAAATTGTCTTGCCCCGTTCAAAGGTTTCCACAATGGGTGGGAACGCCCCGCCGCTGATTTGGCGGAACACGGCTGCTAGCGGTCTATCATGCGTCACGACTCGATCCTTTGTACTAATCAATACTTTGTAACTTGCCGATTAACCTTATTGAGTAAATATACTTCCCAACCTCCAATATCCAAGGATTCTGTTACTTCCATCTAATGTTAAGGTAAAGACACGCTGTATGATTAAATCTAGCCCTTCTCTTAACTTTTTCAATTCCGCCCCCATGTAGCTCCACAGCAAAATTAATATCAATTGTGTCTCAATTGTGTCTCAATTGTGTCTCAATTGTGTCTGAATCAGTTAAATCTGAATCAGTTGTGTCTAAACTGGCGGGGTTGTCGCATAGAGCCAATGAGAACGGTGCAAGTTGCTTCTAGAAGAAATACAGATGATAGATTTGACCGGAAAAAATGCTCTTGTTACGGGCATTGCCAACAATCGCTCGATCGCCTGGGGCATAGCTCAGCAGCTACACAAAGCTGGGGCCAACCTCGGCATAACTTATTTGAAGGACGAGAAAGGCAAGCACGAGCGCAAAGTCGCGGAACTGGTGGAACCGCTCAATCCCAGTCTGTATTTGCCCTGCAATGTCCAAGACGAGAGCGAAATTGAGTCTACTTTTCAAACCATCGCCGACAAGTGGGGCAAGTTAGATGTCCTGATCCACTGTCTGGCTTTTGCTGGCAAGGACGAACTTTCGGGAGACTTCACCAACACTTCGCGCCAAGGTTTCTCCAATGCTTTGGATATTAGCGCTTACTCGCTGGTGCGGCTTTGTGCCGCTGCTAAACCCCTGATGGCCGAGGGCGGCAGTATTGTGACGCTGACTTATTTGGGCGGCGTCCGGGTAGTTCCTAATTATAATGTGATGGGAATTGCTAAAGCAGCTTTGGAAATGAATGTTCGTTATCTGGCTGCTGAACTGGGCCCGTTAAATATTCGGGTAAATGCGATTTCTTCTGGCCCGATTCGGACTCTGGCTTCGTCAGCAGTTGGCGGTATTCTGGACATGATCCACCACGTTGAGGAAGTGGCACCGCTGCGGCGGACGGTGACTCAGCAGGAAGTGGGAAATGCTGCGGCTTTTCTGTGCAGCAATCTCGCTAGCGGGATTACGGGTCAAGTTTTGTATGTCGATGCCGGTTACGAAATCATGGGAATGTAACAGTTGTCGAGAATTTTGAGTTAAGGACGGGCGGGTTGAGACAATAAACTTTAACTTTAACAAGTAAGTTTTATGCAAAAGCCGCCCCTTTCGAGAGATTTGAGTTTTGCATAATTCTCTTAACTAAATACTTGAGAATTAGCGCTGCTCAAGCTGTAATCTTCAATTACTAATTATCAATAACTAATGAATGACCAATTGCGAATTATGGAGATAATCGATCGCCCTTCTGTGCCTCCTCCAAGTTCAGTTCAACCAGGTAGGGCCGCCTTGGTGAAACGCACGACACTGGAAACGGATGTCACGGCCAGCCTCAATCTCGACGGTGTGGGAACTTGCAAGGCGTCTACGGGGATTCCGTTTTTAGACCATATGTTGCACCAAATTGCTTCTCACGGATTGATCGATTTGGACGTGCAGGCGATCGGGGATTTGGCGATTGACGACCACCACACGAACGAAGATGTGGGAATTACCTTAGGCCAAGCGCTGGCCAAAGCTGTCGGGGATCGATCGGGCATTTCTCGCTTCGGACATTTCATCGCACCTTTGGATGAAGCTTTAATTGAAGTAGTGCTAGACTTTTCAGGGCGCCCTCACTTAAGTTACAGCTTGCAAATTCCCAACCAGCGGATCGGCACTTACGATACCGAATTAGTGAGAGAGTTTTTTTCGGCATTGGTAAACCACACTCAGATGACACTGCACATTCGACAGTTGCAGGGCGGAAATTCTCATCACATTGTGGAAGCGGCGTTTAAGGCATTTGCGCGAGCTCTGCGGATGGCGGTAGAAATCGATCCGCGGCGCGCCACTCGAATTCCGAGTTCTAAAGGAGTTTTGTAGTTTGCGGTTTGTAGTAGCGTTTGGGCGCTACTACGAACCTGTAAATCAAAATATATCTGCTATATATAGCAATCCTATATGAATTGTGAAAAGGCATCAAATTTTTTCAATTTAGGAAAATTGATGCATATTATATTTAGCAAACAATTGAAATAAAAGATTAATAATCTTAAAAAGTTTGCCGAAACGATAAAACCTCCTGAGCAAGCTTTTTAATTGAAACCAAATTGCTTCAACTGGATTTTCTTCTGGTGCATAATGGGCAAAAAGTTCACAAGTAATTTTCCATTCTGATTTGGCTAATCCTTCATTTTGTTTTGCTAAAAAAATCTGCATATTCTCTCCGGTATGATGCCTGACTCCATCCCAAAATATTAACAATCTTTTGCGGAGATTTTTTTTTGTAAAATTTCGACAAATTTGACGGTATTTTCTCCATTTCCTGTTGAATATTTCTCTAAAATTAAATCTGGCTATAACAAATTTAATGCACCATAGTAAGTTTGTCTATTTTAATAATTATTAGTTGGTATTTCCACCCGTTTTTTTGACTTTCCCCATGCTTCACCAGAAGATGTCTCCTCCCATTAAATGGCATTCATCTATTGCATATACTGCAAGCTGTACCGACTCTATTTTTTCTCTATTTTGTTCGAGGATTTGGTTAATCTTTTCATTTATTTTTTTGACTTTTTTTCATTTTTTCTCGGATTTACTTTTCAGTTTTTTGTCTGGCTATCTTCGCTTTTTTGTAAATTTTATAGTAACTTTATTTCGATTTAAATATGACATCGTACTCATCTATTAAATAGATTTCTAGTTCTGATATATCTCAACATTCTTGGCATAGTAACCACTTTATTGTTGATTTTTCCTCTTGTGCAGTTAGCTTTGTTTTCGCTCCTCTATAGCCTAATCTTAGACCTGTCTTCCTTCCTTGTGTTATAAATCTTTTTTTCCATTTACTTACATAACATTGAGATACATTTAGTATATTTTCTATCGCTCTGTACACATAACCTTGTAGAGCGAGTTTTACACGGCTAAGGCTCTTTTCATTTCTGGCGAGTCTCCATTACTATTTATAAAATTGATTAAACCCTCTCTTTGTCTTTTTTTTTCATTTTGATTTGCTTCCATTTGCTTTCTTTTCTTTCATTTATTTATCAAAATTTCCTATTTTACCAGATAAATCCCTATTTACATCTCAAATGGAATTGCTATAGACAGGTTTAGCAAACTATTTGGCAATTTAGTCTCACTCTTGTACTGAAACGGTATAGTTTGACTTGACTCCTGGTTCTAAAGAACCGACCCAAATCTTGTAAGAGCCTGCTTCCCAGCCCGTATCCACAATGCCAGCATCTTTATTTTGACCTGTATCGTCTCCGCAGCGGACTGTTTTACCGTTGGGTCCTTGTATTAGTAAGGTTGTGTCTTTTCCCCCGCTGTTGACTTGGATTGTGAGTTTTGAAAAGTCTTGCTGCAAGACTATGATATGGTCGGGAGTTGGAGTGGCAAAACCCAAACATTTGTTTTTGTGGCGATCGGCGTTGGCAATGGCAGATAAAGAGTACGATCCGCCTGTGGAACCTCTCAAAACTGCTGTTGGGGAGCCAAAACCTCGCGATAAAGTTAAGGTGCCGAAATTGGCTGTTTCTGCTAAAACTGGTAGGGCGGCGGCAGCGGCGATCGCCGCCAAGATCGCACCGTTTTTGAAATGGGCTCTCGGATTAAACAACATGGCAATACTCCTCGGTCACAACTTAAAATCACAACTCAGAATTTACCCATCGCAGCCCCTAGAATCTGAAATCTGGAGGAAGAACAATTGTTTTCTATTAGTTCAAAATCTCCTGGCTCGTGCTCCTTATTTCTATCAGGACAATCACCTCTACGATCGCGCTCCGAGTGCCACTCCGAGTTCTGCCACACGCGATCGGCTCACATCCGAAATTATACGCTGTTAAGATGATCGATTTGATACTGCTTGCCTTGCTGGTGGCGATATGTTCTCTATTGACACAGGTTTTGGTATTGTTACCTATGGGTCTATTCTGCTGGTTCCACCTCCCTAATTGGCTGAGCCTGACCTTGATTTTGCTGGCGATTTCTTGGTGCTTGGGGGATTAGTCAGCAGTAAGCAGTCAGGAGTTATTAATTATTAGTCAAAAGTTAATTATCAATCATTCCCCTTCCCCCAACGGTTAATGCCCTATTGCCGCCGGTCTGATGATGTATACTTCACAATTGACAATCAGGAATCTAAACTCTAGGATTTGACATCTACCTATAGAATGATGCAACGACAAATTTATTCGATATCAGGATTTCACTCTTCTGACAAAACCCTGGGGGAAACTCCTAAAAAACAGTCGCGTCCGATACACCGAGCGATCGTGTTCATGCTGCTGGCAACCGGTTTGCTGGGTCTGCACGCTAGTCGGCTGGTGGAATTGCAACTGATACAAGGGAAGCAAAACCGGGAACGAGCCGAAAACAATCGCGTTCGCCTAGTGCCAATGCCGGCGAATCGCGGACACATTATCGATCGCAAAGGCAAGCTGCTAGCAGCAAACAATTTAGCTCGATCGGTATATTTGTGGCCGAAAGAACAAACGCCGGAAGAGTGGAAAGCAACAGCAGAAAAGTTGAGTCCGCTGGTGAAAATTCCGACCAAAGAAATTTTACAAAAATTAAAACAGGTAGATCCTCAATCCTACAGACCGGTGCGGCTCAAGCAAGCTATGCCGCCAGAGGTGTTTGTGCCACTAGCAGAACAGGTGGGACAAATGCGGGGAGTGGAAGTGCGACCAGAAGCGAACCGCTACTATCCCGAAGGCAGTTTAGCCGCTCACGTTCTCGGATATATTGGCGAAGCTACCGCAGCAGACTTAGAAGCTCACCCGGAATATCCGATGGGGATGATTGTCGGTCAGATGGGCATAGAAGCGAGTTCTAACAAGCAGATTGCGGGAGTTTGGGGCGATCGGCTGATCGAGGTAAATGCCCAAAATCAAGAATTGCGGCTGATGGGAGAGACACCGCCCAAGCCCGGTGAATCGGTGCAGCTAACCATAGACTTGGAAATGCAAAAAGCAGCCGAAAAAGCCCTAGGGTATCGGCGGGGAGCAGTAGTGGCCCTGGATGTCAAAACCGGCGCGGTATTAGTTCTGGCTAGCCACCCGACGTTTGACCCCAATTTGTTTACGCGAAAAATCACTAAGGAGGAGTGGCAAACTCTTCAAGACGCGGAAAATCCATTTTTGAATCGGGCCATGCAAGGCTATCCCCCTGGTAGCACTTTTAAAATTGTGACTTCCGTCGCGGGCATGGAGTCGGGCAAGTTTTCGCCGGACTCAATTTTGGGCACTTCGTCTTACATTACTGTGGGGGGAATTGATTTTAACGAACACAGCGGCGGTTACGGCTACATAGGCTTTCGGGAGGCTTTGGCTTTCAGCAGCAATACGTTTTTTTATCAAGTGGGGATGAGTGTTGGGCCGGAGCAAATTGCTAAGTGGGGACGGCGCTTGGGAATTGGCAAGGAGACGGATTTGAAGCTTTTGGGGCTAGGCGGGGGAGATCACGGTCAAATCCCGACGCCGGCCGAGAAGGAGAAAATCTATAAAGAACCTTGGTATGCGGGTGATACGGTAACGATGTCGATCGGTCAGGGGTTGGTGTTGGTGACTCCTTTGGAGGCGGCAGTGATGGTGAGTTCGATCGCCAATGGGGGAAATCGGGTGAAGCCTCATCTTTTGACTTCCATGACTGGCAAACCCGAGACGAAACCGGTGCATACGGGGATGAAGCCTTCGACGGTTAAGGTGATTAAGGAAGGACTGATCGCGGTGGTTGCCGAGGGTACTGGACAGGGATTGAATGACGGTTCGATTCCGCTGACTGCTGGCAAAACTGGGACTTCCGAGGTCATCGGACAGCAGGATCACTCTTTGTATGTGGCCTTCGGGCCCGCTGAGAAGCCGGAAATTGCGATCGCCGTAGTTGTGGAAAATGGCGGTTATGGTTCTATGGCGGCGGCCCCGATCGCCAAAGACGTTTTTCAAACTTATTTTGGGAAACAGAAAAAGGTAAATGAGTCCGCAGTGATTAGTCCTTAGTTATTGGGAATTGGCCAAACAGGGAATTGGGCATTGGGCGTAGTTTCTTGCTTCTTCCTTCTGACTAATTCATATCAACTCCGGTAGCATCGCAATTAATATTACCCACAATCAGGACACGGCGCCGTGCCGTCTCCTCAGTATCATTCCGATGCCACCGGAAACTATATCAGCCGCATAAATATTGTAGCTTTGCGAATTCCTGTTATTTCTCCGGTACTGGTGACGGTGAGCGATCGCAAGTGGTCGAAAAATGGTCTTGCCGAAAGTTCAATTAACCTCAACAGCGGGATTTGTTTTTCCCAAATTCCCCTGCTGGAGGGCCAGTCTAAATAAAAATAGCCGTTGTTAGATGGCGGTAGCGGTTCAATGCTGGTTTGAAAATCTTGATTGGCAACTAAAGAGCCTGTTTCTGCTGCTTCTAGTGCTGCGTCCATTGCTTCTACTGAAGTGGTAAAAATTTCGTATTTGCCGACGGTGGATCGGACTCCTTTTGCCTCGGTTTCGATCGCACTTTTTCTATTATTTTCCTTGCCATAATTCTGGTTCGTTGTCAACTGCGTCCAAGCGGTAATTTTTTGGTTTCTGAGAGTGAAGCTGCCGATGCTGTATTCTTTGCTGCGGGCAATTTCATCGAGTTTCTCGATCGCCTTTTGGGAATCAGCAGATTTTTCGGCGGCAAAAATCCAGTCCGCACTATTTGACGAATTCGGAACCACTGCTAAAGCGTATTCTCCTTGTACCCAGTTAAATATATCCTGCTGCAGGTTGACGCCCCAACCTTGCTGAATATCTGCCAGGGTGCGATCGACTAAATTTGAGACTTCAGCGTTAGCTGACACCGCCGATGACAAATCAAACCAAAAATTCCTTAAATCGGTGCTGGCGACGGCGAAAGGACTGGCTGACGGAATGTATTGCAAGGCTTGCACGGGTTCGGAAAGTGTTGGAGAAGCTGTGTTTTCTCGCGATGTCACTAAAGCAGTTTGAGCCAGCAATCCCCGCCGGTTGACTCCGACAGCAACTGCGAGAGAATTAAGAGAAACTGAGGGATTTTGCTCGGTTGCTGACTGCGGGAGATTGACAAATGCTAAAGCAATTCTGCCTTGAGTTAGCTGCTGTAAAGCTTTTTGATATTCGGGGGTATTGTTGAGATTTAGGTTGGCTGATTCAACGTTATTAATTGCATCTCGAATCACATTCGGACTGTTGGCAAATAAAACAAAATTTTGGTTATTTCCATAATTTAAATTACCGCCGATGGTCGCTGTTGCGAAACTGCGCGGCAAAGTTGAATTCGGCAGAGAAAACGGGTTGAAAGGCGAAAGCGAAACGGCTTTTTTCTTGGTTATCGGTACTTTTTTGTAATTAATTTTGACTGTTTTATATAGTTCCGACTGCACTGTTTTATCTGCCCGAGATTGTTTTCGCCAGTAGGAGTCGAGAAATTGTTGGCTGCGATCGGCATTTTGGGAGGAAACGGCCAGCAAAAACCCGGTTTGTTTGCCGTTGCTGCTGTCGCCGTCAAAATCTGGCGTTGTAACGGCGAGGGTAATTTCGTCACCTATCCAAGGTTGGATATCTCGACTGTAATCCAGGTCTGTATTGGCGAGAAAACTTTTTTTTATTTGCTCAAATTCCGCGTGCGATCGACTTCTTTCTTCGGGACTGGCAAAAACTTGCCGCAATGCTTCGAGGCGATCGGGATTTACCAGCATTGATGCTAACAAAGGTGCTTGTTTCGAGACAAACACAGCCGCAGCCGGAGTAGTTGTCGGCCCGCCGGCGAGCAAATTCAGGGGAGTGTGAGTTGTCAGCCAGTAAAAACCGCCGGCACTCAAGCCTAAGAGTGCCAAGACGCCAGCAATGAGGAAAGAAAAGAACGATCGCAGCTTCATACAACAAGGACTAATGACCACAGTCTATTATTAACTAGAGTAGCGCATGACCGTAGCTGTCGGCAGATACTTTTTGTTCAGTTCGCAAAACAAAAAGATAAACTAAAATATACTCAAGCTTTAAAACCCAAGTAAAATGCTAACAATATCAACGCCCGCCGAACAGCGAGTTTTACTGCCCAATATCAGTTGGCAGTTATATGAAATCCTGCTAGCGGAACTGGGCAACCAACGTTCCACCAGAATTGCTTATCATCAAGGTCAATTAGAAATTATGGTGCCGCTACCGGAACATGAAAATCGCAACAGGCTAATCGATCGCTTAATTGTAACTCTCATAGAAGAACTCAATCTAGAGTACAACCCCTTTGGCTCGATGAGTATTAAAAAACGCCAAAAAGCAGCGGGAAAAGAACCAGCTTCATGCTATTATATCCAGAATGAATCACTGGTCAGAGGGAGAACCGAATTAGACTTTGCTCGAGATCCGCCGCCCGATTTAGCACTGGAAATTGATATTACCAGCAGTTCCTTAAATCAATTCGATTTATATGCAGATTTAGGCGTACCAGAAATTTGGCGGTACGACGGACGAAGCATCAAGTTTTATCAATTGCAAAATGGCGAATACGCCGAGTGCAATTTTTCCCGGGCTTTCCCAATGCTACCGACTGCAAAAGTTGACGAATTTATCGATCGCACTCAAACTACAGGCGCAACCGCAGCAGTGCGAGAATTCCGGGAATGGGTCAATCGATTTTAGATTTTAGATTTTAGATTTTAGATTTTAGAATTGAAGCATTCACCCCACGAATAAATTCGGGGGGCAAGTTTCATCGGATACAGGTTTTTTATTTTTCCGTCCTGAGTCTGCTTTCGGAATGAATCCGGGGGCTTGTATCCTGGATGCTTTCGGTAAAAAATCAAAAAAATCAGTAATTGTGCAGTTTACCACCGCAACCCTCGCGCATCGGAAAAATCTGCATCTATAATCGCCCCCGCATCGAATATAGCATTAGTCAAATCAGCCTTTCTAAACGACGTTACCGCCAATTTTTCTATTTCTTCAACAGCGATAAAAAAGCCGATCGCAG
>JAICRN010000115.1 GCA_025937335.1 Microcoleus sp. TY_ISSM_2_bin.22 | reverse complement strand
ATGCGCTTGACTCGCAATAAAAAAAAGGTAATGAGTGCGTAAGTTTTATAAACATCTCTACCAGACTTGCTGAAACTGTAATTATTCAATTACCGATAAGTAGAGCCAAACTGTCTGATTCAGCCCAGGCATAACTATTCCCTGTTTTAGCATCAGCGTCAGCCTCAGCCTGGGAGTCAGTGAAACCGGGTGAGACTGTTGTAGAAGATAGAAAACCGCTGAAATTTTTGAATATATCGATCTTGCAGCGGTTTCTACTATTTGTTTGCAGGGTAGAACTACTACCAGTGGTAGTTGGAACCTTTGGAACCAGTTACGGAGAGGTTTTCAGCTTCGGAGCTACCAGACTGGGTTAAATTGTAATTCTTCAATTACCCGACAAATAGAGCATAACTGTCTGATTCAGACACTGCAACATTTTTCCCTCTTTTACCAATAGCGTAAGCGTGAGCCTCGCCCTCAGTGTAATCGGGTAAGACTTTTGCAGAAGTTTGAGCATTACTGAAAGTAACGTCACCAAAAGCAAAAGCATGAGCGCTAGTATAAACAGAGTCGTTTGTAGCGTATGCAGAGGTATTTGTAGTGGCATTGACACCGCCAACAATACTGTTTTCCTCAATCAATTCTTCCCGGTAATCCAAGTCGCAAATAATCATTAATTTTGCCATCCTCTCTTCATTACAAGCTGAATACTGTGTTGTAGTTATCCTTGACATTCACTGAATAGATAGAAAACCGCTGAAATTTTTTAATCTATCGTTCTGGCAGCGGTTTCTACTATCTGTTTGCAGGGTAGAACTACTACTAGTAGCGGTAGTAATCTCTGGAACTACCAGCTACTGAGAGGCTTTCAGATCCGGAATAGGCGCCCGCAACGGTTGTAGTTTTGGTTTGAGTCTTGCTGAAAGTATTTGGGCCGTAGGCGTCAGATTTTGCACCTGCTATAGCGTTATTGTCTTTGATGTATTGATCCGAGTAAATGGTCAGACCGCTTTGGTAGCTGTTGAATCCGCCTTCTACTTGGGCTGATTCGGAGACGATTTCGACGTGGTTGAGGTCAGAGATAATCATTGGTTTTTCCTTGTTTTTTTTTGTTTGATTGTTGCTCGAAGGAACGTTGTTTTCTTTCGATGTACCTAATATATCTGGACTAATTAGAGCTGTGTTGCCAATTTGGCAGATTTGTGAAAAATTAAAATCAAAAGTTAAGTTCATGAATATTTTTGAATTGTTTGTTCAAAAGCTACAAACAATCGATGTATTTTGACACCCAAAAACCCGTCTCGTTTGATAGTCTATTAACGAGACTGGAAGATTGTAGTATTTGGCTCAATTGGAACGGTAAGGGGAAGGGTAAGGAAAAAACTTTGCATTCTGACAAATTTTCCCGATCGCAATTCCATGCTTTTAAGCGTGGGTTTCCCGAAAGCTTTCTCCCTCGGAACTGCAAATAAATTATCAACTACGATCGCCACACTCTGTTGCCATTTTGGCAGATTTATCTAAGGCGCCGATGTTCGATACTTGAAAACCCGCCCGCGGTGAGTCAAGTAACAAACTGGTATACCAACGCTAGCAACCGGGTTGTTTCGCGATCGACTAATTTACTTGCCCGCGAAATTAAATAGGCGTGTCTTAAATCCCGAAAAAAATCCTTGATTTGGAATATCAACCGTCGGCGTCGAGAGACATTGCCCTTCCTTGACTTCAAGTCCAAAACCTCTCGGAGCTGCGTACAACTCGCTAAAAGCCAGACTTACATAACCTCCTCGAACTCCGGCTCGTTTGTCCCTCACCACCTCCAAATGATCTAAATCGGCAATTTTGCCCAATGCAGACTTAGTTTCCGATTTACTCGACTTGCTGATTTGACTGTTTTCCTTAAGTAAGCGGTTGGAAGTGCGGTAAGGGATATAGTCTAGGGGGTTGTAACCAGTACAGCGCAAAAGTAAAAAACAAGCCCAAGAATACTTTCCTGCCAAAATCGCTGAAATTATCTCCTCCAATTGTTCGGGTTTAATTCCAACTTGGGAATGATTTGCAGAAGAGTGAAATTGGGAAGTCATAGCTTTATCCTGTTTTGTGTAAAGTGCAAATCGGTTAACTGTTGAGTGTTGAGTTTTCTCTTAGATCCCCGAATTCTTAAAGAATTCGGGGATCTGGGTATTCTGTTTTTTTAGGTTGGCTGAGTATTTCTACAAACTCATGCCGCCCTTTTGTAGTTGCTTGAGAGGAGCGAGCAAAATGTCGGCTACGCTGCGCTGACGGATGACAATTTCTGCACTAGCTGTTTGGCCAGCTTTCAGTTTCCAGGTTTGATTGTTGGCTGTCACCGAATCTCGATCGATACTCACCTCCACCCGGTAGAAAACGCCCAATCGCTCGTCGGTTTTGGCATCCGGCGAAATCGAAACCACTTTTCCCGAAACAATGCCGTAATTTTGATAAGGAAAAGCATCGAATTTGACTTGCACCGGCATTCCGGTTTTGACAAATCCCGCTTCTCGGTTCGGCAAACTGACTTCCAGCACTAAAGGAGCTTGATTCGGAGTCATTTCGGCAATCGTTTGACCGGTTTGAACGACTTCGCCGGTGTTGTGAACGTTGAGAGTCGAAATAATTCCGCTGACTGGTGCGTAGAGAAATCTTTGTTTGAACTTATTTTTGGCTTGAGCGAGCAGGGTTTGGGTTTCGGCAATTTTGGATTTGAGTTGATTTAACTCCATTTCCAACTGCTGAATTTTTTGCTCTTTTTCTAACTGCGTTTGACGCGCTGTGGCTTGTTTGCTGGTGGCTTCGGCTTGCAGTCGATCGACTTCTGCCAATTGTTGGGTTAATTCACCTTGGGCTTTAGAAATGGCGCTTGTTCGATCGCGCAAACTTTGCTCGACTTCAAACAGCTTTTCCTTCACCGCAGTGGCATCAGAGAGTTGACTCCTGATTTGAGCGCTTTGCTTGTCGCGCAGCGTTTGCTCGACATCAAAAGCGCGATCGTTAGCCTGAGTTTCCTCTCCCAATTGGCTTCTAATCACCGCGTTTTCGCTCTCCCGCAAAGCTTCCTCAGCTTGAAACAATACGTCTTTTGACAGCGCTCCTGCATCTACCAAAGGTTTGAGCCGCGCGAGCCGCTCTTTGTGAGCAGCTACTTTTGCTTGCAGCCCGGCCAGCAAATCTTGAGTCTTGCGTTGCAGCGGTTTCACCCAATCGCGCCGCCCTTGCTGAGAGTTAATATCTGTTTGCAGTTGCGAAAGCAAGTTTTGCGCCTGCTTTTCGAGGGGTTTGAGCTGTTGAGAGCGTATTTGCTGGGAGACTACATCTGCTTGCAGTTGCTCGATTTGAGACTGCGTGGTAGCCACTGAAGCTCGACCGCGGGCGATCGCAGCTTCAGCCCCCCGCTTGTCTGCTTCAGCAATCGCTTTGCTTGCTTGAGCTTCCAATCGCGTTCGTTCGATCGAACCCATCTGCTGCACCAATTGAATCTGATAAGCGTTGAGTATTTTATCGAGACGTTCCACCTCCCCCGAAGCCGTTTCCGGGTCTAATTCTGCCAATAATTGTCCAGCTTTGACCTTTTGACCTTCTTCGATCGCCAGGTTAACGACTTTTCCCGGCTCAGTCGGGTGAATTTTGTAAACATCACCTTTGGGTACTAATTTGCCTTGAGCGTGACCGACTTCATCTATTTTTCCGAAAGTTGCCCACGCTCCAAAAGCTAAGGAAAAAACCATTCCTCCCAATATCAACCGCTGGGGAAAAGATACTGGTGGCTGGTCGAGTACCGACTGCAAAGAAGTAGACCAATTATTTTCCCCAAGACTGGAGAATTTTACAGGATTTATATAGTCATTAACTTTAGCAGAGCGATTTTGACGTTCAACTACTTCTAAAGACGCATCTTTTTGACTGACTTCGTTTTCTTTAAAAGATACACCCCCATAAACTTCAGCTATTTCATCAGGAGCGCAGCTGAATTCTTTGACATCTTCAGAAAGCATGATAGTTCCTCGAAATTAGTCTGTTGACAGGATTGATATAGTCATTAACTTTACCAGAGCGATTTTGACGTTAAACTACTTCTAAAGACCCATTTTTTTGACTGACTTCGTTTTCTTTTAAAGATACACCCCATAAACTTCAGCTATTTCATCAGCAATACTTCGGACAGCTTTTGGAACGATACTAGACCTCTTGCAAAAAAAATATGTGTTATCCTTAAAAGTTTGCTCGAGTTTAGGTCAAACTTTGAATTATTGGGTTGATTGGCATCTCCTTAAACTTGCCGGGCCTGCTAGATTTAAAAATTGGCTAAACTTTCGATAATAGCACAAAATTATTTGCAAGAGGTCTACTACAAGCTTACGCGGGGCAAGGAGGATAAAAAAGTCGAATTAAATGCCAGTCAGGGGTGGAGCTGACATTGATTTAATTATCCACAGGGGCTGCGAAGTCAAGCGAGCTTAAGCCATTGCGCCATATAAAAACTGTCCGGACTATTGTCATCAGGAGCGCAGCTTAATTATTGGACATCTTCAAAAAGCACGGCAGTTCCTCCAAATTAGTCTTTGGGGAATTGGGAATTGGGAATTGGGAATTGGGAATTGGGAATTGGAAATTTTAAAATTAAAAGTTTCTTGCTTCTTGCTTCTTGCTTCTTCCTTAAAGAGCGAGCTGTTGCTGAGCAAGGTGATAGTAAAGTCCACCTTCAGCCATTAATTGCTCGTGGTTGCCTTGTTCGGCTAAAATGCCTTTGTCTAAAACTAAAATTCGATCGGCATTGCGCACCGTAGACAACCGGTGGGCGATGATAAACGCAGTGCGATCGCGACTAATGCGGGCTAGATTTTGCTGAAACCTGCGTTCTGACTCGGTATCCAAGGAAGAAGTTGCCTCATCCAAAACTAAAATCCGGGGATCTCCCAAAAGAGCGCGGGCGATCGCAATTCGCTGCCGCTGCCCCCCAGACAAACTCGTTCCCCTTTCCCCCACAGGAGTCTGATAACCAAGGGGCATATCTTGAATAAAGGCGTGAGCTTCTGCCAACTTCGCCACCTCTATCGCCTCTTCCAAGCTTGCAGAATCATCACCCTGCCCATTTTTGTACAGCGTGATATTTTCCAAAATCGTTCCCGAAAACAGGAAACAATCTTGAGGCACAACACCCAACTGACTTCGCAGCGACTGCACAGAAATGTGTCGAATATCGTGGTCGTCGATTGTCAGTCGCCCCTTTTCTGGATAATAAAAACCTTGCAGCAGCTTCACCAAAGTGCTCTTACCAGAACCGCTGCGGCCGACTATTGCCACAGTTTCTCCAGCTTCCACCTCAAAAGAAATATTTTGCAGCGTATTCCGTTCGTCATCTTGCGAATAGCGGAAAGAAACATTTTCTAACTTGACGCTTCCCTGAATGCGCGGCAGCACCAGCATCGGTTTGTCGTGACTTTCTTCCGGTTGAGCCGAGAATACATCGTCCAAACGCTCGATCGAAACCAGCACTTCTTGAAACTCGTCCCAAAGTCCCACCACAGACAGCACAGGAGAAATCACACTCCCGATCATCATATTAAAAGCGACAAATTGACCGATCGTCAACTGGTCTTGAATTACCAGCATAGCCCCGTACCACAGCAAAGCCGTGCTACCCAAAGTATTGATCGAACCCCCGACTATTTGCAGCGAGTTTCCCAATTTTTGCCCTCGAAATTGGGCATTAATCATACCTGTTAATTGGTCTTCCCAGCGCCAGCGCATTTCTCGCTCAGAAGCAGTTGCTTTAATCGTCGCCACCCCAGTAATCATCTCTACCAAAGATGAGTTTTGCTTAGCACCTTCATTAAAAATCTCCCGCGACACTTTTCGCAGAAACGGAGTTGCGACTAAAGTCAAAATCACGATCGGCGGAATTAAAGCCAGTACCAACAAAGCCAGACGCCCGTTGTAGTAAATCATCAGTCCGATGTAAACTACCGCCATCAAAGCATCTAACCAAGCGGTAATGGCTTGGCGAGTCAGAAACGCCTGAATTTTTTGATTTTCCTGAACTCGTGTCAAGATGTCGCCAACGTGACGCGATTCAAAGAATTTTATCGGTAAACTGAGAGCGTGACTGATAAAGCCACTAATTAAAGTCAGGTCAATCCGATTAGAAAGGTAATCGAGCAAGTATTGTCTGCTTGCACCCAACAGCAACCGCCAAATACCAAATAGCAGCAGTCCGACTGCAAAGACGTGCAGCGTTACTAGGCTTTTGTTAACAACTACTTGGTCGAGAATTACTTGGGTAAATAGGGGAGTAACTATACCAAATATTTGGATGAATAAGGAGATGACTATAATTTGGGCGATCGTAGCGCGGTAGGGCCAGACTATACCGAGAAAGTTTTGGGTTTTGATGCCTTTTTGTTCGGCATCATAATTTCGGTACAGCTCCGGTGTCGGGTCTAAAATTAGGGCATAACCCGTCCAATTAGCGGTAAATTTTTGAATGCTCATCCACCGCTTGCCCTTCGCCGGATCGGCAACTAAAACTTGTTGATTTTTAAAACGGTAAACTGCAACGTAGTGATTGCCTTGCCAGTGAGCAATCCAGGGATTTTGATTGCGAAGGGGAGTCAAAGAAGCTCTCACGGGACGGGTCTGAAATCCCATCCTTTCGGCTGCTTTTGCCAAACTTTTGAGAGAGGCACCGCTGCGACCAATTTCTGCTAGTTCGCGCAAGTAATTAAGGCTGAATTTTCTACCCCAATATTCGCTAATCATTGCTAAGCAGGTGGCTCCGCAATCTGCTGCGCTTTGCTGTTGAATAAAAGGTTGACTGGTACCAAACCACCGTCGCTTTTTGGGTTTAGGAAAGGTGATCGTTCCCGCAGTGGCTTTAGGTTTTTCGACTTTGGGTAATCCGGGTAAATCAGTTGTTTCTGCAGGCGGTACTAAGGTTAACATCCGAGATTTGCGGATAATTTTCGGTCGGGAATTGCTGTCAGCAATAGCGGCCGAGGCTGTTTCCCACTGTTTGGCACTAAGCTGGTAAACTATCAATTCTGTTTCAGCTTTCCAGTCGGCGGGTACGGGGTCTGGATGTCCCCATCGACTGCCTGCAATTGGCGGTTTTTCACCTTGAACTCGACCGCTGTGCAGCCAAAAATGATTTATCGATTTTTGAAATTGCTGAGCGAGTGTAACTCCGGCGGGAATTCGGATTTCTTCGATGTAAGGAAGTAAATAAGACCACAGGATTTGCTGTTGCTGGGGATCGAGTTCGCGCAGTTCTGTTTGCGTCTTAAAAAATATCAACCGCTGCCGCTGTTGGTATTGTTGCTGCAACTGCTGTCGCAGTTGGGTAAATTCCTCTATAATTGATTTAAATTTTGCCCCATCAATTGTCACAATTTGGCAGGTACTAGCTGCAATCGCCCTGTAAGGCAATCCGCTTTCAATAAATAGGTTGTCCTGTCCGAATACTTCTCCTATTTCCAGTACAGCCGCCGAAACCTCCTGTTCTGGAGAGGCTTCTACCGCTAGCAACCGGACTTTTCCCTGAGTCAGCAAATAACAATTGTGTTCGATTTCAGCTTTTTCAAATGAATGGAAATCCAACTTAACTTCTTGATATTTTGCAATCTCATCTCCTAGTTGAAAATACGAAATTTCACAGGCTGCTTTTAATTTGCTAAGTAATCTTTCTCCTGGCTTTATATCCTCCAAAAGTTTCTGAATACCCGGCATATTTTCCAAGGACTCTGGGGTTTGGAAAAAGTGATTTTCAACCCCTAAGTTTTTTTTCATAACTTACCCTGCCAAAATTTTGATTCAATTTTTTTGAATTACAACTAACCAGGTTATGAGCAATTTTTATTGGGTTAGTTGCAACCCAATTGCTTTAAAAACTGTTTGTCGATCTGTCTGACGAAAACCTCTTAGTTACGGCGGTGTTGCTGATTCACGGTATGAATCAACTTTTCGCTTGATATTACAAAACTCACCCTCAAGCGGGCTTATAGCAATTGGGAAACCTGAATTCCTACCTGTATTCAGCAACGCCGTTACGGCATCCCTTGAACGCCTTTAGGATGTATAAAATTGCGTTCTAATTTTGTGTTGATTGCGTAAGTGTGGTTTTTACTGGATCTAAGTTTAACTTACTGAATCGTGACTTGGGCTACCCTTATGGCAATCTTTACTTAATCTTTATAAACTTACCGTATTTTCGCGGAATTATGAAGATTCTGTGAAGTTGCGGAGGAAATTCTTCAGATCGATCTACGTATATCTACGTAAGACTTTAGATTTACGATTCAAAAAATCATCAATTGTCGCTCGTTTACGAAGTCCAGAGCCTGCTAAAAGTAAATAAATACTGCTGTTAATTTGTAGCAGCAATTCAAGCAATTAATTGACCATCTGGTCTCGGTATATAACGAATTAAAGTAAAGCGGAAAATTCTGCTGTTTCTAATTGCCTTCTATCTGCGGGTGACTCCTGTGAGGGCCCAAACCCCTCACTATCCGCCCAAACCCGATTAAAAGTATTGGTTTCTCTGCTTAAGGATGTTTGATTTTCGATCGCACTCACTGTATTTGTGCTCAACAAGCATAGAATAGTGTAGAAGTCAACAACAAAGGACTACAAATGTCAGGGTCGAATCCGCCAATATCTCCTGTGTCCCTCTCCCTCGAACACCACCTCAAACATTTTTTTGGCTACGACTCTTTTCGTCCGGGACAGAGAGAAATTGTCGAAGCTGCTCTCGAACAGCGGGATATGATGATTGTGATGCCGACTGGCGGCGGCAAGTCTTTGTGTTTTCAATTGCCGGCGTTGTTGAAACCGGGTTTGAGCGTGGTTGTTTCGCCGCTGATTGCTTTGATGCAAGACCAGGTGGAAGCTCTGCGAGATAATGGGATTGGGGCGACTTTTCTCAACAGCACTTTGAATTTTCAGGAAGTTCGATCGCGCGAAACTGCGATTCTCGAAGGTAAGATTAAATTGCTCTACGTTGCTCCGGAACGCTTGCTCGGCGAGAGATTTTTGCCATTTTTAGATATAGTAGCAAATAAGTTAGGAATTTCGGCTTTTGCGATCGACGAAGCCCACTGCGTTTCCGAATGGGGACACGATTTTCGTCCAGAATACAGGCAAATGGAACGAGTGCGCGATCGATATCCCGACATTCCCATTATGGCACTAACAGCCACCGCCACCGAGCGCGTCCGCCAAGACATTATCCAGCAGCTAACTCTGCGAAATCCCTACATCCACGTTGCCAGCTTCAACCGCCCCAATTTATACTACGAAGTTCGCCCCAAAACCAAGCACAGTTTTGCCGAAGTTTTGCAAATCATCCAAAAAAAAGGCGGTTCGGGAATTATCTATTGCCTCAGCCGCAAAAAAGTTGACGACGTTGCCCATAAATTGCAACAAAGCGGCATCCAAGCCTTACCATACCACGCCGGCATGAACGATGTCGATCGCGCAACCAATCAAACCCGCTTCATTCGCGACGACGTGCAAGTAATGGTAGCCACAATTGCCTTTGGTATGGGCATTAACAAACCAGACGTGCGGTTTGTAATTCACTACGACTTGCCCAAGAATCTCGAAGGATACTATCAAGAATCCGGCCGCGCAGGCCGAGACAACGAACCGGCCCATTGCAGCTTATTTTTTGGCTACGGCGATGTCAAAACCATCGACTACATCATCGAGCAAAAACCAGATCCGCAAGAACAACGAATTGCCCGCCAACAGTTGCGCCGAGTAATCAACTATGCAGAATCCACCGATTGCCGTCGCACAATCCAGTTAAGTTATTTTGGCGATTCATTCCCTGGAAACTGCGGTACTTGCGATAACTGTTGCAACCAAAAACCCGTTGAAGATTGGACGATTGAGGCAATGAAATTTCTGTCCTGCGTCGCGAGATGCCAAGAAAAATTCGGCATGAATCATATTATTGACGTGCTGCGAGGCTCAAAAAGTCAAAAAGTATTGCAATACCAGCACCACCAACTTTCCACTTACGGAATTGGCAAAGATAGAAGTGCTGATGAATGGAAAAAATTGAGTCGTTCGCTGTTAAATCAAGGTTTTTTAGAGGAAAAAACAGACGGGTTTCCCATTTTGAAACTGAATGAAAAAAGTTGGGAAATTATGAAACGTCAGCGCACAGTTGAAATCGCCATTGAACCGCAGCGGGAAGTACAGGAAAAAGTTCGGTATTTGGCAGTAGAAGTAGAAAGTTTATTTACCATACTGCGGACGCTACGCAAACAAATTGCCGACGAACAATTTGTGCCGCCTTACGTAGTTTTTGCCGATAAAAGCTTGCGAGACATGGCAGAAAAACGCCCGCAAAATCTCAGAGAATTCGAGGAAGTTTACGGCGTTGGCAGCAACAAGCGAGATAAGTACGGTAAGGTTTTCCTGGAGGCAATTCGCAGTTTTTGCCAAGAACAAGACTTGCCAACTGGTACTGCATCTTCTGATGTTGCTAATCTTCCCAATCTTTCTAACGTTGCCTCTTATTCCCAGATGCAAACCTGGGAATTATACCGACAAGGTTTGACAGTTCAAGGAATCGCCAATGCGCGGGGGATGAGTCCTAATACTATTTCTGGGCATCTGGTAGAGTTGATGGAGATGGGCTGGGAAGTTGATATAAATTTATTGGTGGAATCCGAACGCCAGCAGGCGATTGTGAACGCAATTGAAGTTATTGGGGATGAGAGATTGAAAGCGATTTATGAGTTTTTGCAAGAAGTTTATACGTTTGAGGAGATTAAGTTGGTGCGTGCTTGGTGGCGGCAAAATTATGT
>JAICRN010000543.1 GCA_025937335.1 Microcoleus sp. TY_ISSM_2_bin.22 | reverse complement strand
TGGTGCTGGCGCTGGTGCTGGTGTCGGTGCTGGTGTCGGTGCGCGAGTTGGTCTCGGTGCGGGTGCTGGTGTCGGTGCTGGGGCGGGTGCTGGTGTCGGTGCTGGGGCGGGTGCTGGTGTCGGCGCTGGTGTTGGTGCGGGTGCTGGTGTCGGCGCTGGTGCTGGTGCGGGTGCTGGTGTCGGTGCTGGGGCGGGTACTGGTGTCGGCGCTGGTGTTGGTGCGGGTGCGGGTGTCGGCGCTGGGGCGGGTACTGGTGTCGGCGCTGGTGTTGGCGAGACTGAAGAAGCCGTAATGTTAATTTGCGTCGGCTGTACTATTTGAGGGTCGGGGCTGAAAAAACCTCCCTGTGCAATCACATTTTCCTTGTTCTGACTCCCAGTAGCAATGCTCCCAACAGTACCGTTGAGTCTGTTATACTCGGGCCCGACGCTGAAAAGAGTGTTCGAGGCTTCGCCGCCGTGGCGAATGGTGATATCTCCACCATTAGCGCTACCAGTCGCGGAGGCGGAAATGCTGCAAGCTTGCGACAAGCAGTTGTTATTGTTTGTGAAAGTGCCTGTAGCTCGGAAATAGCGGCCGGTTGTAATGTCAATATCTCCTCCGGCTGTTCTGCCTTCGGTGTTGATATGGGTTACTTCGATGTCGTTGCGGGCGTTGAGGGTGACTTCGCCACCTTGTTTTTCTTCGGAGTTGGCGTTGATGAAACCTGTTTGAATGCTGCTTGAGGGTGCTGCAATACTAACGTTTCCGGCGTTACTGTTTTTGTCGATCGACCCTGCGTTGATATTGCCTGTTTCTACTTTTCCTGTACGGCTGGTGACGGTGATGTTGCCGCCTGCGGTGGTGTCGGAGTTGGAGTTGATATTGACAGCGCGAATGTCGCCACTAGCTTCTAGGGCGATTGGGCCGCCTTGGGAACTTCTTAGGTTTCCGCTGACTGCAATTCTGTTGGCTGCTTGAATGTCGATCGCCCCAGCGTTTGCACCTTTTACTGCAACGTCTCCTGCAGCTACTGCTAGGTTAGACGCCGTGAGTACCACTTCACCGCTGGCATTGACGCTGAGGCCTGTAGCGTTCGTTTGACCGATGCCTGTGAGCAGTTCGGGCAAGGATGCGATCGAGAATGCAGAAGCTGTGCTGGATGTTCCAGTGCTGCTGGTTGCTGAGGGCGGCTCGATTTCCAAACTCAGCAAATTGCCTCGCTGGCTGAGGCGCACTAAATTTGTCCCGGAGACTGATGCGACGGTAATTTGACCGTCTGGGGCCGAAAGGTTGCCTGTGCTGACAACGGTGCCGCCGAGCAAGGTTAAGTTCTGCCCTGACTTGACTGCTAAGTCGGCCGTGCTGATAATTGCCCCGGCTCGATCGACCCCAAAAGCAAAGGAACTGGGGGCGCCTGTCAGAGATGTGTAAGTGTTAGTACCGTTGGCGTTAAACGAGTTAGTACCAAATCCAATAGCGGTGGCGGTGGTTGCGGTGAAAGAAGCCGGCACGTTTAAGCTGGCACTGTTGCCAAATATGATGCCGGATGGATTCATCAGAAACAAGTTAGAATTGCCGCCGGTTACTTGAATTAAGCCGTTAATAATTGAGGGGTTATCGCCGCCTATGCGCGCTAAAATGTTGCGAATGTTGGGGTTTGATATAAAGTTGGCAATCTGATTTTCCGACAAGCCGAATTCTGTAAAGCTGTGGAAGAGATTTGCTCGATCGCTCGATAATTGTCCGCCTTGAATATCGAAGCGAGTTGGCTGCCCTGCAGTTCCGTCCCCGGCTGCGGGAGTGACGGTAGTGGCCGTTCCGTCCCCCGCTGGAACAATGGTTTGACCTTCGGCTTTTGCTTGCAAAAAGTAAAGGTTTATTAATACTATTTGCAGAGCAAGTGTCAGTTTGCTGATTTTTGCTTTAGACAGAAATTTCGCCTTTGTTTGAATATTATTGGCAGTTTTCATAGGTTTTTAAGGACTAAAATATATAATGAATGACAGAAATTAGGTAAACCAACCGGATTGGCAAGAAAAATTTAGCTTGACTGCTTTGTCTCTAAATCTGTTCACCTCTGTACTGTGTCCGGTCAATTTGCATAGATGAGTAGAAATACACCCCTCATTTTCAGAGGGGTATTTGGGAGCTATTGTGTCAGTTTTATTGCTAAGTAAGCTTTGCCCAGTCAATGTTGCCGATCGCTTGTTAGGAAAGCGATACGCTTGGCTGTAAACCTGTTCGTTCGTCGATCGCCTTTGACAGTGCATAATGCTGGGGTTAACATCACGGTGTCACCAGCAGATGAACGCAGTCAGTTAAGACGATTGAATGCACGTTCCGACGTGGTACAGGTGCTGACTGGGAATGCCAAGCTCTCCATAGGTTTTTCGGAACGGTTGAAGACGCTATATTTATGAAGCAACCTGGTTTCTGACTGCCATGGGGTTGAGGACTAAAGGAGTATAATTGGCTTTTGCCTTGGCAATTCCCCGAGCGTATCTTCTCCACAATCTAAATATAACTCGCAATGCCTAGTATCTGTATCTTCCGCATGACATATAAAACAACAAAAACGGCTTTCCTAGAGGCACTCCGAGGTCGAGAAACCAGTTTTTTTATATGAGTGACAGTTTGAACGAAGTATGACGGTTTAAAAAACCGGTTTCTGTGTCCAGAACAGACCGGAAAATCCGGGTAAAAAATATTTTTTACGGTAACAAAAAACAAAAAAAGCCGCCTCTACAATTGCCGGCTTTTCAAATTCTGACAAGAATAAGTAAGTCAATTTTTTAGGGGGTTCAGAAACCCGATTTTTTTTAATAAACCGGGTTTGGGCGTTTCTTAGTGTGAGGTTTTTTGAAGTAACACTACTTAACTCCGGCTCAATTTCCCTCTTGCACTCAAATCCGCTATTGTCGGTTTCGATCGGCTGCTTTTCGGTTTTAATCGATCGCCCTGTTGCTGTTTAAGGGGGTGTGCGGGCGGATTTGTGGAATGATTTAAGAGCTAATTGGGTGAAGTTTGGACGGTGGGCGAGGGACTCGGTGAAGCAGGTTTCGGCGAAGCAGGTTTCGGCGAAGCAAGACTCCGTGAGGGATTGGGAGAAGGTCTGGATTTGTCGGATTTTTTGAGACCGACAAAAGCGTCGTAGCGGGTGCTACGATCGCCAATGACGGCCGCTGTAACGCCGATCGACCGCGTGGCGTCTATCCAGATTTTTTGATTGGGAGGAAACTCGGGCAAACCTAGGTTTTTCGGGTTAAACGCACTCTCGGTGTCGATGAAGAAATTGCCGTTGTGAGGTTTGAGTTGCGATCGTACAGTTTTCTGGAACAGTTCGCTACTTAACAGCGGACTGTTCGGTGCCGGGACGATCGCATCAACCACGGGAGCTCCTACTGTGATAAACGCTACATCGTTCATCCAGCCGCGAGTTACCGTAATCCCTCCAAACGGCGATGTCCATTTAATCCCAGGTTTGCCGCCGACTTGAATTTCTTCAACTCTAAACCCTTTCATTTTCATCGTTTCATCAAGCTGTTTGAGAGATTTGTTGGCTGCGCCGCGGTTGTTTGTTTCCACCATAAATACAAATCCCGCAGCAAATTTGTCTTTGGGATTCTGCGCGGCGGCTGGTATTAATGATAGAGAAAATTCTCCCGCCATCCAGTTCATCAAGTCTTTATCTAAATCCAGGCCGGTAGTGGATTTTAAACCTGTGCGTAAAACTTGGGGATTAATCGGGGAAATCGGGTTTGCATCGGCTCCCAATACGTAGTCTTGCCACAAACGCTGCAAGTTGCCGCCGGATACCATCATTATTGTATTGCTTGGCAGGCGGTTAGCCATTTTTAGAGCATTGTTTTCTACTGCTATTCTTCTGGTAGAATCTGGTTTTAGCCAAGAGACTGATTTGAATCCAATTCCTTCTGGCTCCAGCGTTGCTGTGGTGGCAAATCCCTGATTTTGTTGCAGTTTTTCGAGGTTTTCTGGCGAAATTTCACGGGCTGAGTTGGCGGCGGCATAGGCCGCGGCAACGGGCATATTGAC
The DNA here is from genome assembly GCA_025937335.1 of Microcoleus sp. TY_ISSM_2_bin.22. Taxonomy (GTDB): domain Bacteria; phylum Cyanobacteriota; class Cyanobacteriia; order Cyanobacteriales; family Microcoleaceae; genus Microcoleus. The sequence continues at coordinate 211 of JAICRN010000543.1, read as the reverse complement.
GTAGATTTGACCGAAGGCGCCCGGACTTTTTATTTTGTCTATGGCGTCTGCATAGCCAGGGGTTTTTGCTAGGGAAGGTTCGCCTCTGTAGGTGTCGATTATTCTGTCTGTAGCGCTAGGATCTGTGGTGACTGCTAGATAGCTTGTGCCGAGTACGGCGACTGAGAAATTGCGATCGGGTACGCCTTGAGTTTCTGTGACTTGCACCCCT
>JAICRN010000803.1 GCA_025937335.1 Microcoleus sp. TY_ISSM_2_bin.22 | reverse complement strand
GCCGTCGCTACAACGTTGAACTCGATCCAGAAAGCGAAGCATTGCCTCTGTTGGGTTCTAAAGAAGGTTTAGCACATTTTGCGATCGCCTATATCAATCCCGGCGACTTAGTATTAGTACCGAGTCCCGCTTATCCCGTATTATTTCGCGGGCCAATTATCGCCGGTGCAAAAGTTCACAACATCATTCTCAAACCAGAAAATGACTGGGTAATTGACTTAGCCGACATTCCCGACAGCGTAGCCGAACAAGCCAAAATACTCTATTTCAATTATCCCAGCAATCCGACTGGAGCAACTGCACCCCGCGAATTTTACAAAGATATTGTTGCTTTCGCACACAAACATCAAATCTTGCTGGTTCACGACTTGTGTTATGCGGAATTAGCCTTTGACGGCTATCAACCGACAAGTTTATTAGAAATTCCCGGCGGTAAAGAAATCGGTGTCGAATTTCACACCATGTCCAAAACCTACAATATGGCCGGCTGGCGCGTCGGTTTTGTAGTAGGAAATAGCAAAATTATTCAAGGTTTGCGGACATTAAAAACTAACCTAGATTACGGTATATTTTCCGCATTGCAAACAGCAGCAGAAACAGCACTGCAATTGCCCGACAGTTACTTGGACGAAGTGCAGAATCGTTACAGGACTCGCCGGGATTTTATGGTGGAAGGATTGGCAGAATTAGGGTGGAATATTCCCAAACCTCTGGCTGCAATGTATCTTTGGGTTCCCTGCACTCCGGGCATGAGTTCGACTGATTTTGCCCTGAATGTTTTGCAGCAAACTGGTGTTGTGGTGACTCCTGGCAATGCTTTTGGGCCGGGCGGCGAAGGATATGTGAGAATTAGTTTAATTGCAGATTGCGATCGGCTGGGAGAAGCATTGCGGCGCTTGAAACAAGCAAACATTCGCTATCAATAGTCATTGGTCATTAGTCAGTTGTTAGTTGTTGTTGGTTATTTGTGGGTTGTTAGTTATTATTGGTTATTTGTGGGTTGTTACTTGTTATTGGTTATTGGTTATTTGTTGGCGATCGTAACCAATTATTAACTACCAAAGACTAATGACTACTGACTGCTGACTGCTGACTATAACGTTTTAATTTGCTCGATCACCCAATCAAAAGTTTCCCTAACTTGCTTGAGGGCAGATTCGTCTTGCAAAGTAAACAAAGCCAGACTCGGCGACCTTCTCTCACCCGGTTCTATAGGCAGCGACAGACCGATCGAACTCAGTTTACTTCTCAATTCCAGCCAATTTTGTTCCGCATTAAACGGCGGCTGGGAACCGTAATTATCAGCAGAAATCTCCATTCTGCCAGCAATATCTACAGTGAATAACTGATAGGGTTTTCTTCCCCTTTGAGGCAATTGAGCGGCGAAACCGCCGTAGGCGTCCCCCGTTCCCCAGTGGATTTGAACTTCGGGTTCTTGGCTTTTCGCCCAAAGGTAAATTGCTCTTGCCATTTGCGCCTCATCCGCGCCCCGTCTAGCTTTGATTTCCGCAAAAAATGACGATTCATCCCAGCGCCTTCTTTCGCGCGTTGCGCTGGATTTTTTCTGCTGTGCTTCCGCTGTCTGACCGATCACTCTAGGAACTAACGTTTTCAAACCATCTTCACTGACATACT
>JAICRN010000481.1 GCA_025937335.1 Microcoleus sp. TY_ISSM_2_bin.22 | reverse complement strand
TACTGTTGGCACAATTAGGAGTCAGTGGAACGGTCAGATTGAAGAGATAAAAACGGGGTTGAACGCGGCAATCCCGATCGATGCTTTTAGGGAGTTGCTTTCAGAAAATAAGCGTAACGGCTTTGATATCCTCAGCAATCTTTCTATGAGCAGCGCCTTCGATCAAAACCAACCGAATTTGGGTTATGGAGGGTTTGTGTGCGATACCTCAACGGGCGAGCCGGTGACTGTGTATCAAAATCCGCAAGGGTTCAGGGAGCCTTGGATTCGCTGGAATTCTCATTTCTTTTCTAGTTCGGGCTACGATCCTCTAACTCGCTGCCGACAAGTGACTCAGCGCCTTGAGAATTATAACCGAAATAAACAGCTAAATTATGTGACTGTGGGTATTGTAAATAACCAGAAAGCGATTTGCACGACTAGCCGCGTTAATGGGCCTTGCGAAGGTTTGATCTACACGCTGCGCCGCGATCAAGATCCGACTCCTGCACTTAGCAGTTTTTTTGTTTGGCTGCGGAATCAAAAGGCTGTGCCTTCTCTTTCTGAAAGCGGTAGTGTGCTATATATCGATGTTCGGGAACGGCTGGAACAATTTTAGATTTGCGATTTGAGATTTTAGAGAGATTTGTAATGGGTAAACACAGAACCCCGATTTATTAAAAAAGTCGGGGTTCTCAAACAACTACTTATTAGCTGAAAATTTGAGATATTTTACTTATTTATCACTGACATAATAGAACTCATGATTTTTTGGAACACGGAAGCTATAAAATTACTCTTACATTAATCCAATTCAAATTTTTCCGGTATCAAGCATGACAGCAACTACCCCGCAGGCAACGTCAACAACGCCCGCTTTTTGCGAAGGCATTCAATATTTTTCTGAAACAGTCCCTGGTTTTGATACTTATGGGAAAACACCTGCGATCGCCGAGGGGAGCAAGTCGATCGCCGATCCTGCCGATCCCGTCGCCGTCTTTCAAACGATGCTGGGAGCAGACGCCCTGCGCTACCTGACGCTGCAAGTCACCGCCAGCAAGGCATCGGGACATCCGGGGGGTTTTGCTAGCCAAGCTGAGGCTTATGCCGCTTTGGTGATGCTCGGACACAAGAACATTGTCACCGAAGTCGGCCATCACGCGCCGGGATTTTACAGCGCCATGTTTCTTGATCGATCTTTGGAGGATATGGGAATTGTTAACGTGCAGCAAGTGCGCGATAAATTCCGAGAAAAAGACGGTTTGTTAGGACATCTTTCCGGTTTCATTCCCGGCCTTTTAGCACCGGCAGGCCCCCTCGGACAAGGGCAGCATTTCGCAATGGCTGGAGCGCTTTTGCACCGCGAAAAACTGTTTGCTTTCACAATTGGCGACGGCGGCATGGGCGAACCATATCCGATGAGCAGCATGGCGCATTTCCACACTGCTTATCCCAGTGTTACTAACTTTTTGCCTGTGTTGGTTTGGAACGGGTATTCTCAGGAACATCACAGCATGGTTTCGACTAAAACTAATGCTGAAATGATTGCTTATTGGCAAGGCAACGGTTTTGAAGAAGTTATCTTAGTTGATGCTAAGGAATTTGACGATAAAAATCAACCGGAAGATTATGTTGACAGCACTGCTTTTTCGCTCGAACAGCGCATGGCATTTACCAAAGCTGTTTTACAAGGAGTTGACAAAGCGGCAAAATCTGCTTTCGGCGGTAAATTAACTGTGTTTATTATCAAACAGTTGAAAGGTGCCGGCGTCCACGCGCGCGGAGCAAAATCTCACAACCTTTACCCGAAAGATACGCTGGATGCTCCGCACATTATCAGTGCTTTAAAAGAGCGCGCTTTGACTGCTGCTGCTTGGGAGTTGGTGCGGACAAATGCTGAACGTGCGGGCGGCGGGCCGGCGGCGAAAACAGTTGTTACTGAGTTTACATTACCGCTGCCAGATTTAGGCGAATTACCTTTGGAAGAATTTGCAGTTGGGGGAGAAGCGAAGATTTCGACCACAGCAATGGGCGTTTTGGTAGGGAAAGTCGGCGAGCGCGATCGTACTTTTATTGTGACTAATGCTGACGGCAATGAAGCATCGGCAATTGCCAATATCAACCAAGCTCTCAAAATTATTCACCCGACGACTGATGACCTGTACAATCAATCGCCAAACGGTCAAGTTTACGAACCTTTGAGCGAAGATGCTTGCGCTGGTTTAGCCGTAGGTTTATCACTATTCGGAGCGCGGAGTTTGTGGTGTTCCTACGAATCTTTTGCCATCAACGGTTTACCAATTTGGCAAACTGTAACCCAAGCAATGGCAGAATTGCGCCGTCCAACTCCGGCAACTGTCACCTTATTTACAGCGGGTGCATTGGAACAAGGCCGCAACGGTTGGACGCACCAACGGCCGGAAATTGAGGCTTATTTTGCGGCGATGATGCGGAACGGAAATGTGTTTCCTTTGTTTCCACCTGATGCTAACAGCATTCAAGCTTGTTACGAGTGGGCTTTGACTGCTAAAAATAAGGGAGTTGTGATTACTGCGAGCAAGTCGCCACTGCCAATTCGCACTACTTTTGAACAGACTCGCCAAGGTTTGCAAGACGGTGCAATAGTGCTGCACGAAGTCGATTCCCCGCAAGCTACCCAGAATCAAGGGGGGAGCAAGAAAGTTGTGTTTGCAGTTGTCGGCGACATGACGTTAATGCCAGTGTTTGAAGCGGCGGCATTTTTGGAAACAGAAGGGATTGGAGTGCGGATTATTTCTATAATCAATCCCCGGCGTTTGTATCGTGCTAGCGATGTTGCTTGGGATACTTGTTCGGAAGCTGACGGCGGCTTTTTGAGCGATGAGAAATTTGCCGAATTGTTTGGCGGAGATGCCTTGATTGGCGTGACAGGCGGTGCTTCTGGGATGCTGGAACCTGTGATGCTCCGCAGCAATTGCAAGCGGGATACTTTCGCTTGGAAGCGGGGGGAAACTACTGCTAGTGCTGGTCAGTTGATGGCGTTTAATGGGTTGACTGCTGAGGCGTTGACTAAAAGGGCGATCGAGCTAGTTCATTAAGTTAGAATGTGAGTGAATGCCCCTGCCTGGTTTTGGCTAGGTAGGGGCTAGTAATATTTAAAATAGGATGGTGATACTTGTGACTGCACAACTTTTAGAAGAAATAGCTACGCTTGGCGAACAGCGATTGCTTCTCCCCGGTTATTATACTTGGGAGCAATTTGAGGCGATCGAATCTTTGATGGCAAACTCTTCGGGTTTGCGTATAACTTATTTTGATGGGTGGATGGAGTTTATGACACTGGGTGAAGCACATGAGACAATCAGTTGTATTCTTAATTTTTTGCTACAACTCTACTTTTGTGAAATGGGAATTGAATATATTCCTGTAGGGAGGGCAACTCGCAGAGACCGGGCAAGAGATGTATCATTTGAACCTGACGAGTCTTATTATATAGGTTCAAGAAAAGAGCATCCCGATTTAGCTGTGGAAGTAACGATGACTAGCGGTAGCACAAATAAACTAGCTAAATATCTGCGACTTCGCATTCCTGAAGTCTGGTTTTGGGAAAATAATCAGTTGGCTGTGTATGGGTTGCGGGAGGATAATTATGAGCAAGTTTCAAGAAGTGAGTTGCTGCCGGAATTGGATTTAGAATTGCTGGTGCGCTGCGTTTTAATGCCTTCAAGGATTGAGGCAAGGACGGAGTTTCTTAATGGGGTTCGGCAAGTGGGTTGAATGCTCAGGACTTGGTAAAAAGTGCGATCGTCTGCGAGGGCTTCGCTAACGACTTGATTGGTTAAGCTAAAATGTGACAGACAGCCATTGGCTCTCACAAACAACCTTTGCGCGATCGGCTCCAAGGATTTGTTAGACTGGTAGGTGTAAAGTTACTAAGCTCAGAAATATGAAAATTAATAGCTTTTATATTAAATATTTTAGAATCGGAATTATTCCTATCTCTCTTCTCTTCATCGGCGTGAATCTGCGTCAATCCCTTGTCATCGGCGGTTTAAAAATTATCTTTTTTTAACCGCCGATGAGGGCAGATAAACACAGACTTAACGCAGATGAATTAAATTAATTCTGGTTGCACCGTCCGTGATTGTTGATTGTTGACTCGATTTTACGCCCGACGATGCTAGCGGATTTGCTCTGATACGACTCTAGAGCTATACCTGCAGCTTTAACCTCAGGATAAGAGGATAATTTATTCTGAAGTTTTCCCTGTTTAACTGTTAGATAAGCTTGCTTTGTTAGCTGGGAATGTAGCAAGAGTGCTAGAGATTGTGCGGCGACGGGACATCAATATTGTGTGAAATATGTGTCTTAATCTTATTGATTTTTTTCCCCGCACGCCATCAACCGAAAACTCATCATTAATCGATCGCCCGCAGCGACAAACTCATCCCGCGAAACCAGATAGCTGGCTATTTCTGACTCTGAAATCAACCCCTGTTTGACCATTTGTAAAATGGGTCCGGAGTCAAGCAGAGGTTGAAACGCCTCAATTCCGATGATATCGCTGTGGCTGACAACGGCTTCTAAATCAACGCTAACAAACCCAGCTTCTTTGAGAATGCGGCACAGATTTCGCCCGACGCATAAATCGCCGCCCCGCGATGCTATCACCTGCTTGAATTTCTCCCTGACAATCTCGACTGACCAAGGCGGATTTGTCAGCCAAAACAGATCCGCATCGTTATCAATAATCACCAGTTTGCCGCCCGGTTTCAAGATGCGGAATATTTCTTTAGCTGCTGCGACGGGATCTGGGAGGTGAACGAACAGCAAACGGGCGATCGCAAAAT
>JAICRN010000078.1 GCA_025937335.1 Microcoleus sp. TY_ISSM_2_bin.22 | reverse complement strand
GCTTGTTTGGCTGCTAATTCTGCACCAATGGCACAGGGGTCATTAATTGCAAAAACAGCATCTATTTTTGGGAAGGAAGTAAGCAAATCGCTCATCACTCTCAACCCGCCATCGCGGCTGCCTTCAGCGTTCTGATCTTTGGAAAGAACCTTGAGATTGGGATATTTGGAGAAGACACTTTGGCACCCCTGAACTCGCTCTACTACTGAAGCGACGGGAGGCCCGTTGATAATCACCACGCTGCCTTTTCCTTGCAAGCGATCGGCTATATATTGACAGCTTACTTCGCCAGCTTGCACGTTATTTGAAGTAACTGTGGCATCAACCCCTCCATCGGCGGCGGTATCAACTGCAATTATCGGAATTCCGGCTTGCTTGGCTTTTTCGACAGCGGGTGCAATGCCTTTGGTGTCGGCAGCATTGAGTACAATCATGCTGACCTTAGAGGCAATAAAGTTTTCGATTTGATTGAATTGCTGATTTAAATCATCGCCGCTGGAAACGAGAGTTGTCCTCACGTTTGCACCGCCGATTTTCTTGGCTTCGGCCTCAGCGCCCTTGCCAACTTGTACGAAGAATGGATTGCCGAGGTCGCGGACTGCTACAGCAACTGATGAAAGTTCGGAGTTGCTGGGTTGTGTGCCGTTTTGAGCGTTCTGGGAAGCGGCTGTGCAACTTGCCAGAGTGCTGCTGACTAGACCAAAAAGACTGAGTGCGATGGTTACTCGTTTCACCTCAAACTCCAATGAATTCTCTTTTGGAGAGAGTCGCTCGTAAATATGACGTTGCCAACCTAACATTAGCTTTTGTTAGGTTTAAGCTCGAATACCTAATGTTTTAGGTGAACGGCTTTTCTTTGTACATGATTGTACGAGATCGTGTTTATTTTCTGCTCGTGAAACCTTCTCACTCGGCTCGCTAGACTACTTTGGAAAACGGAAAAGATATGAATATTGCATCTCTCTCCTAGATTCAAAAATAATCAAGAATCTTAACTTTCTTAATGCTTTATGAGCATTAATTTTTTAGCAAGACCTGAGAAAATTTTAGGAGAATATTTTAGACAAAATCTTTCAGAAATTGTTTTTTAAACCTGGCAGAGTCATATTTAATTTAACTCTCTATGTTGCTGATGATAACAGTTACATACTGGCTCTATATCTATCTTTGGATAGACCATACTTTCACCAAAAACTAAAAATGCGAGATCCTCGCTCGGCATCGGTCTGCCGATCCGCAGTCTGGTCGGACGCGCTGCACCAACTCAATAAATCTTAATTTTTGTTTGGTGCATAATATTGTAAAAAATCATTAAGTTTACAGTAAATTACGGTAGATTATAGTAAAGTTCAAGCAAAGCCTCGCACTCACCCATGCAGCTAGTTAAAAAGCGCTAGTTAAAAAGCCGATCGTCCCTTAAAGCCAACGGTGAGAGCAGACAAGTCCAATATTTGGCTGTAAAACCTGCAACTACAGTCATCTTGACATGGTTTAAAAGCTCTGGATAATGGCGATCGCCCTTTTTGGCAAAGTTACTCTACAGCAATAATTGTCTGCGCTGTCAATGCCTAAATCTGAGATGCGATCGACAAATTACCTATTCTGTTTCCTAGAAATATTTGCCAGCGAAGGCGGCATTCAATCCTACGTTAAAGACATTTTCAAAGCTTACGTGTCAATAACCGCAAGGACAAACTCGCCGCCGCAAGCTGAAGTTTTGCTGTTGCGAGATTCCCCAGACTGCAACAATCCTTACGAGTCAAAAAATCTGAAATTTTATTACCTCAAAACCGAGAATCCCGGGTTTGGTCGTCTTAAGTTTGCTACAGTATTGCTAACTCGATTGCTGCAAAAACGACCGGAACGGGTTTTTTGCGGTCACATCAAACTCGCACCGCTAATTCAGACGTTGTGTCAACCTTTAGGAATTCCCTACACGATTTTAACTTACGGCAAGGAAGTTTGGGAACCGCTTCCGCCCAAATATCAAACAGCAATGAGACAAGCTGAGAGTATTTGGACTATTAGCAGGTACACGCGCGATTCCCTACGGGATAGCTTCGCCGCGCGTACTTGCGAAATTAACAACTTAAATCCCGAAAAATTCCACATAGTGCCTTGTACTGTAGATGTAAATACATTTACCACTGGGCCGAAGCCACAGGATTTATTAGAGCAGTACAATCTGGTTGGTGCTAAAATATTGATGACTGTAGCCAGATTGCGATCGACAGATATTTACAAAGGCGTCGATGTCACAATTCAAGCTTTGCCGCAAATAGCCAAAACTTTTCCGAATGTGAAATACTTAGTTATTGGCAGAGGAGACGATCGGCCTAGATTAGCCAAACTCGCTGAAGATTTGGGAGTTTCCGAAAGAGTAATATTTGCGGGTTTTGTACCCACAGAAAATTTAGCAGCATATTACCAGTTAGCCGATGCTTATGTAATGCCCTCCCAGGAAGGGTTCGGTATAGTTTATTTGGAAGCGCTGGCTTGCGGAGTACCCGTGCTGGCGGGAGACGCTGACGGGTCGGCCGATCCGCTGCAAGATGGTAAACTGGGGTGGCGAGTTCCTCACCGAGATTCGGCAGCAGTAGCGCTTGCTTGTGTGGAAATGCTGCGAGGAGAGGATAAAAGGTGCGATCGCCGCTGGTTGAGGGAACAAACTCTCGCAAGATTTAGTTTTGAATCCCTTTGTCAATCCTTACAAGGAATTTTTCAACCCTCTCACTCTGATTAACTTATGCCGTAGAGAGCGGTTTATCCGTGTACAATGGGAAAATTAACTCGATCGACCGCATGAATTTCTGAGTAGGATAGAGTTATGCCTACCTGCAAAGACACCCAAGGAGACCACCGTGAACCAAGGCACCCCCAAAATCTCTTTAAAGCTACCCCGTATTAGCAATTGGTTGATATTGCTGGGCATCGCGTATTTGTTGGTGTCTATTGGTTTGGGTGGCCTAGTTAAATCAGTGTTGATTTTAGTAGCTTTTTTGCTGCTGACGCCTGTGGTCGCATTTTTCGCGCTTCAGTGGTGGCTGAAACGCAATTTAATTGAGGACAAGTGTCCAGTTTGTCAATACGAATTTACAGCTTTAAATCAAACTCAGTTTCAGTGTGCCAACTGCGGCGAACCTCTGCAAATAGAGGAAGGTCATTTTAGTCGCTTGACACCGCCCGGTACGATCGATGTTACGGCAGTTGAAGTATCATCGGTGCAACAGTTAGAAGATTAACCGATTTTAGATTTTAGATTTTGGATTTTAGATTGTGGATTTTGGATTGAAAAATTGAATAATTGTTGACTGTTAACTGCTCAGTGTTAACAATTCCGAATATCCGATGCCCGATACTTCGAGTACGCTCAGTATAAGTACCCAATTCGCAGTTCCGCATTCCCAAAATTACTTTTCTAGACGCACTGCATACCACTGCAAAAATTTTCCAGCCCCGACATCTAATTCACAATAAGTATTAATTAAATACTTAGCTCGAGCTTCCAAACCAGATATTTTATTCACGTCCTGCGGCAAATCTTCATGTTCCTCGGTTAACACGGCTTTCAGCTTTTCTAACAGTTCCGCCGCAGTCAAAAACTGCTCTGACTGGTTTGTTTCTAAAACCACAAATGTGTCTTCGTCATACAGTGACATAGCTTCAAAGGTTGAGGTTAATTATTTCTAAAGTTTCGTACACTTAAGCGATCGAAAGTATAAACTCTTAATTACAATTTTTCAGCCCCGGCTCGATCGTGTTACAATTGAACAACATCAGAATTCCTACCGGATTACCGTTATTAACTTACTTGTTAACTGACTTGTTAACCGAGTTGTCAACATATCCGACACAGCATTTCTGAAGAAATTTGTCAAGTGCAAATTTGTCAAGTGTCAAATTGTCAAGAAATATTCGATCGGCTGTATCTAATTATAACTGGCACTATACATTCCCATGATCACATCTTCCACTTCAACCCCTGTTGCGCGCAAGCCCTCTAAATCAGAAGGTCTCAAAGAACGCAGCAACTATTTGCGAGAACCCGTTGCGACTGAACTGTTACAAGAAACTACCCACTTCACCGAAGACGGGATTCAGATTCTCAAATTTCACGGCTCGTACCAGCAAGACAACCGCGACAATCGAGTTAAAGGACAAGAAAAAGACTATCAGTTCATGCTCCGCACCCGCAATCCCGGCGGGTTCACTCCGCCGCAATTATACTTAGCCTTAGACAAGCTATCTGAAGAATACGGCAACCACACAATCCGCGTTACAACGCGCCAAGGTTTCCAACTGCACGGGGTGTTGAAAAAAAATCTTAAAGCAGTGTTTTCCTCAATTATTAAAAATATGGGGTCAACCTTGGGAGCTTGCGGCGACTTGAACCGCAACGTCATGGCACCGCCAGCACCGTACAAAAATCGCCCAGAATACAAGTATGCGCTGCAATACGCCAACAATGTCGCCGATTTGCTGACGCCGCAAACCGGTGCTTATTACGAAATTTGGCTGGACGGCGAAAAAGCAATTTCGGCCGAGGAAGACCCCGCAGTGAAGGCCGCCAGACAGAAAAACGGCAACGGCACAATCTTTAGCGACAAAGAAGAACCGATTTACGGCAGCCATTATATGCCGCGCAAGTTTAAGTGTTCCGTTACCGTGCCGGGAGACAATTCAATTGACTTGTACTCTCAGGATTTGAGCTTGGTGGTAATTACCAATAAAGCTGGCGAGTTGCAAGGTTTTGACGTGTTTGCTGGCGGCGGTTTGGGCCGCACTCACAATAAAGAAGAGACTTTTGCGCGGGTTGCGGATGAGATTTGCTATGTTGCCAAGGATGATGTTTACGATTTGGTCAAGGCAATTGTAGCAACGCAAAGAGATTACGGCGATCGCACAGACAGACGGCACGCGCGGCTGAAGTACCTGATTAACGACAAAGGTGTACAGTGGTTCCGCGAAAAAGTAGCCGAATATTTTGGCAAACCCCTAGAAACCTTTAAACCCCTGCCGGAGTGGAAGTATTTTGATTTCTTGGGCTGGCACGACCAAGGAGACGGTAAACTGTTTGTCGGCATTTCTATAGAAAATGGCCGGATTAAGGATGAAGGCTCATTTCAGCTAAAAACGGCTTTGCGGGAAATTGTGCAGAAGTACAACTTGCCGATACTGGCGACGCCGCACCAAAACGTGCTGATTTACGATATTTCGCCGGATCTCAAACAAGAAATTCAGGGAATACTCGATCGATGCGGCATTCAGCGGGAAACGGCTATCGACCCCTTAGTGCGCTATGCAATGGCTTGTCCGGCAATGCCGACTTGCGGGCTGGCGATTACCGAGTCTGAGCGCGTGATTCCCAGCATTTTAGAGCGGATTCGGGCACTTTTGACCAAAGTGGGCTTGAAAGACGAGCATTTGGTGGTGCGGATGACTGGTTGCCCAAATGGATGCGCCCGCCCTTATATGGCAGAATTGGGGTTTGTCGGGAGTTCGCCGGAATCCTACCAGATTTGGCTGGGCGGTTCTCCCGATCAAACGCGGCTGGCAAAACCAATTGAGGAAAAGCTGCACGTAAAGGATTTTGAAGCTTTTCTGGAGCCGATTTTTGTATATTTCAAGCAAAAACGGCAACTGAGCGAGAGTTTTGGCAATTTTTGCGATCGCGTCGGGTTAGAATCTATCCGTCAATTTGTAACCAACTACCAATCTACTGACTCGATGACAACTGAGATTAATGAATTAGATGTTACGTCTAGTAACGATAACGGGAAAGAGACTGGCGCTGCTAGCGGTGGCAAAGTCCGCCGTCGAATTAGCGTCCGCGATGAAATCTACAACGAGCTCAAGGAAGAAGCAGCCCGTCAGGGCAAGCCGATTACACAGCTAGCTACAGAAGCGATTTCTACTTATTTAAAAAAGATCAAGGAGGAAGCATAAGCTGATTTTCGATTTTCAATTTGTGATTTTCGATTGTATTCAATAGACTTCTGGCAACACTAATATAAAGGCAGAGCATTTGCAGAAAAAAACTTGAATTTGTAAGATAATTCCGGTTGTAGATGCTCTGCCTTTATTATTTTTGAGCGGTTGAAACCCCGCTTGCCTATATCTTCTCTTTTTCTCTTCCTCTGCGTTCTCTGCGTTCTCTGCGGTTAAATAAAAAAATATTATATTAAGGAAAGAGCAATCCAAAATTCAATGGCTCAATTACAAAGATTAGCAGTTAGTTCCACTCAAATTTGCGATCGCAAAATCGACTTAACTAGAGAACAGCAGCATTATTTAAACCGAGTGCTGCGTTTGAGTGAGGGCGATCGATTTATTGCGATGGACGGCCGGGGACATTGGTGGTGTGCCGTCCTAGGAGTGCAGGAAACCGGGTTATTTGCCTCGATAGCAGAGGAGATTGCTGCGAACAGGGAGCTTCCCGTGGAAGTGACTTTGATGGCAGCATTGCCCAAGGGAAACGGCTTTGACGAGGTTGTGAGACAGGCGACGGAGTTGGGTGTGGCAAGTATTGTGCCGGTGACGAGCGATCGAACTTTGCTCAAACCTAGTGCTCAGAAGGTCGATCGGTGGAGGAGAATTGCTGCGGAGGCGGCGGAACAGTCGGAACGCCAATTTGTGCCGACGATTTTAGAGCCTGTTTCGTTTGATATTGCTGTCAAAGATTGCGGTCAAAAAAATCGATTTATTTGTGTTGCTCGCGGGGAAAATCGGCATTTGTGGGATTGTTTGGTCAGTTTAGAACCTCCTCATTCTCCCTTAATAAGGGCGGAGCAAGAAGGGGATGGTGGTTTCGATCCCCCCCAGCACCCCTTAATAAGGGGGGAGCAAGAAGGGGGAGAATTATCGATCGTGATTGCTGTTGGGCCGGAGGGTGGATGGACTGAGGATGAGGTGAAAAGGGCGATCGAATTTGGTTTTGAAGCTGTTTCTTTGGGTAGTAGAATTCTGAGAGCGGTGACAGCACCGATTGTGGCTTTGTCTTTAGTTGGAGCGGCATTTGAGAAGTGCTAATCTCCACCAAGCCGATCGGAGACTTGATGGGTTTGGCGATCGCAGGTAAAATGTAAATAGATAATTATCAAAGGAGTAATATGTTACAGTCAGTAGAGGGGATATACCGAAATGGCAAAATTGAGTTATTGGAAATGCCCGCCGACATAGAAGAAGCGCAAGTTATTGTTACTTTTATGCCAAAAGTAGGGTTAGTAAACTTGCCATCTCGCGGTATCAACCAGGAACAAGCAGCAGATTTACGGGTTCGGTTGAGTAGATTTGCTCCTGATTGGGAACTACCAGAGATGGATGCTTACGATGCCTTATAGTCGCGGTGATGTGGTTTTGGTTTTGTTCCCCAGCTCGGATTTGCGTACTGCGAAACGCCGTTCAGCTTTGATAGTTCAAGCTAATAATCTGGAGACTGGTTTAGGGCAAACAATTACGGCAATGATTACTAGCAACTTAGCCCGTTCAGGACACCCAAGCCGGGTTTTTGTTTCCCTAGCAACACCGTCCGGGCAACTAACGGGATTGCTAGCTGACTCGGTAATTATGACAGACAATCTTGTGACGCTTCTAGAAGTTGAAATCGATCGCAAAATTGGTATTTTGTCGGAGATGGGGGCAGTAGATGCAGCACTCAAGCACACTTTTGGAATCGAATAAATAGGGCGAATCGAATTCATGAAATATAAAAACAATCTTTAAATCAATCAAATCAACAGTCCTGGACGCAAAAACCAGGTTTATTCACGTAATTGGGTCATATACGCTCGATCGCGACCAAGACAAACCGGGTTTTTTTGGTTAGCGTGCGTAAGTCACGATCAATTTTGTCTTGTGTTAAGAGAATTCATCAGATAAGTGGGTTGACGGGCTATGAAAATAGAGTTGAGGAAAGATCGATCGCTCTTTTTGTCGATTCCCTGCGGGATAGCTTCGCTTCACGCGCTTTTGGCAATTTTCGGTACAACATCTGTTTCTGCACAATCTCCTAGCTTTCCCCTTGCTCAACAGATTAATTGCGATCGGCCGCAAGGAGATGCACAAGTCAGAACTTGTATTCGGTTGAGGTATGAAGCCTCGGATCGACAACTTAACGAGGTTTACAAACAACTGATGTCCCAATTGAGCGGCGAAGAGCGATCGCTACTTTCCGAAGCACAATTAGGATGGATTAAGTTAAGAGATAAAACCTGTGAATTTGAAGTTTATAAAAATCGTGGCGGTACGGGTTATGGAGGTTTCCTCAATGAATGTTTGGATCGGATGACTAAACAGCGCACTGGACAACTAGAAAATTATTTAAACGGGTTTAATTCCCTTTAGCGCCGATGGAGAGCGACCTGTTCCGGGCGATTGGATCGTAGCAAATCCGCCTTTAATATTCTGTTTATTCTTTAGTCTCAAGCGAGAGGGACGAAAGTTTGTATAGGATCGGTTTCCATCGCCAATTTTTATCTGTTTTATGTAAAATTTTGTTACAAAAATCGCTATTTCGCATAGAAATAGCGGAATGAGGCGGAGAGAGATAGATATATAGATATAGGCTTTTGGGTATCGCTACAGTTGCTGTTGAGCAAGGCTGAGGGTTTGCAATAAGAAGACGTTTTTGGAAACAGAGAGGAAAATTCATGAAAGGGCGATCGATATTTTTTACGTTATTCATCAGCACAATAGTCATTGTTTCTATGTGGGCAACATCAGTCAACGCTCAAGCCAAACTGACAGAGCGATCGAAACTAGCGCTTCATGGAATTGGGCCGATTCGAGTAGGAATGACAGTTGATGCAGCCTCACGCTCTGCTGGCATTAAATTAATTAAAAGTGGGAGTAGTGGCCCTGACGACTATTATTGTTCGTATTTTAAGCCACAAACAGAACCAAAAGGAATTAATTTTATGGTAGCAAAGGGTCGCATTGCTAGAGTTGATATTAGCAACCAGCGGTTTACTACAATCAAAGGCGCTAAAATTGGGGATACTGAAAACAGAATTTTATCACTTTATCCAGGTCAGATTAAAGCAACACCACATCCTTATATAGGTAGGCCACCTCACAACGGGAAATATTTAACTTTTGTGCCGAAAGATGCGGCGGACAAAAACTACCGTATGATTTTTGAGACTAGCAGCAATCGGGTAACAAGTTTCAGGTCTGGAAAACTTCCTGAAGTTGAGTACACAGAAGGCTGTTCGTAATATGGCAAGTAATTTGTGTTTGAGATATCACTTGTAAAGGAGATAAAAAAGACGCTCCACAAAGGAAGAGAGTTTTTGAGTGCAGTCGTGACTGTGACAATTTTAGGTGCAACATCATTGTATTTGCACAATAAGTGAGGCCAATTCGACTGAAAGAGCTGGCTAACTCATTTTATGGGCGTGACACCTCTAGAATTATTCCACAATTTCAGGCGACTGGTTGTACTGCTTGTTTGCCAAACAAGCAATAGATTGATACTTCTGAACAAATCAACACAAAAATCAGGATAAAAATCATGAAATGCAGATCGCCCTTAACCTTCACCCTCACCCTAATCTCAGCAATTGCAAGCACCACCGTACCAGCAGTTTTCGCGCAGCGACAGCCATCAGCCAACGAAATCTACATCGATAAAAATTGCCAGCGCAACCAGCAATTACCGCAACTTGAAAGATTCACTATCTTTAGCAGAAACGAATTTACAACTAACGGTCAAAACTACTGGTTCTACGCCGCCCGCTATCTAGACGGAGCCGTGCTTTTCTGTACCTCAAAACCCAATTTCAACCAACCTAAACCTCTAACAGCAAAACAAATACAATCCCAATTTATTGACAAAATACTCCGAGATCCCAACAACAAAACAGCCTTTATCATCGCAGTCAGAGAAGGAAATGGCCCCGAGGCGCCCGTGACAAATTACGGCTTAGAATTGAGCAATGTCGATCGACCAAAACTCACCTCCCTTTCCATCCTACAGCGCCGAGAAATTTTAAAAGAAGGCGAATCCCGCCAACACACATTTCAAGGACGGACAGGTCAATCAATTACGATCGACCTCAAAAGCAGAGCATTCGGCCACAACATAGCACTGTTGGACACCAGCGGCAAAAATATTGCCCAAACACCAGGCAACTCCCAGAATCTCCGAGAGTCTCAACTCATCGTAAAATTGCCTAGTAACGGCACTTATAAAATAGTTGTTAAAGGAGGCGATCGCACAAGCAAAGGTACTTACACCTTAAGCATAAATTCCAATCAGCTTTAACTGAACTTTAACCAACCCCTAAGCAAATTCAAAAACAGGTGTTTCAATCACCCTAGTCGGCTTTCTATCTTCCCAAATCATCTTCTGCAACTGTTCCACAGTTTCAGGCGAAAAAAATCGCTCTCCCGTTTCCAAACACACTCTAGCAGGAACATTTTCAATAATAATAAGCTTACCCTTGATTTCCAGGGTATAACTTACTTTTTGTTCAACTATTGTTTCTTGCCAAATATCATTGTTCATTTTGATTTATCCTTAACTTAAAATCAATCCAATTTTGGGGATATGGTTCGTATAAAGTAATGATTTTTACCAAAGGACGAGATGGATAACTGCACTGAACGTGCAAAGGTCTATTGGCAATGGTGAAGCCGAAAATCAAACAGCTTGGGCCATATTTGTCATTCGGATACTCTTCGATAACTTCACCAGCCATTATTGCTTCCCGGAGTTCTTGTACCCTGAGACGGCGAACTATGCTTTGATTTACTGCGTGTTGTGAAAGCTCAAAATCATTTTTGACAATTTTGACACGTATTTTTTCAACGATTGTTATAGTTTCATATCATATTTATAAGTTAAAACAAGAGCCAAAATTGTTAACCAGTGGCGGAACCAACCAAACATCAGCCAAGATAGAAACAACGCCATTCTCGCAACCGCCATGACAGACATCAACCAAATAGCCGCCGCCCTAGATGGCAAAGAATACAAACAAGCAGCCCAACTCATCAAACAACTGCAAAAAGAATCCCCCGAAAATCCGTGGGTGCAATACTACATCGGCCGCTACTACGAACTCACCAACAACCTCGAAAAAGCCCAAACAACCTACAAACAAATACTCCGCGACATCACCAACCCCAAAATCCTCTCCCAGACCCGCCAAGGCATTCAAAGGATTGAAATCGCACAACAAAACGTCCGCCAACAAGCCATAGAAACCGCCAAAAACGACCCCAGCAACCTCGAACCCGGACTCCTCATCCTCGAACCCGTGAGTCCCGAAAACAAACCCGCAGCAATTCAAAATATCAGCAGAATCTTCAAAATCGACGCATACACAACCCGGATGCAAATCCAAAGCCGCGGCTGGAGACTCTACAAAACTGGCCCCATTGCCGAACTCCGAATTTACGGTCAAGAACTCCTCAACGCCGGCATTCCCGTATTTTGGGCAACCCTAAGCGATATTCAAAAAATCCAAATCTTCCGAGTGCAACACTTCCAGTCTATCTCTTCCCCAGCCGTTGTTTGCAAAGATCGACTCGATCGACTCGGTGCGATCGAATTTAGCTGGTCAGAAGTTACCCAAAGAGTAGAAGGCTTGTTGCCGATGTTCATCGAAGTCATGGACTACTCCCCCAACCGAAGAACCGAGCAATTTCGCCACAGAGAAATCAGGCAAGATTACGCTCAAATCTGTGACTTGCACATTCCCAGCAGAAACTGCATTCTGCGAATTTGCGACCAAAGTTACGAATTTCAACAAGGAGTGGAATTCACCAAAGCTTCTGCCGAGATCCCCACTTCACCGAACCCAAAAAACAAAACATCCAGAGTCAAAAACTCTCAACAGATTCCTCAAAGTACCACCCGAATTAACTGGAATAACTTATTGGAAATATTCGATCGCCAGCTTGACGTTACAGTTTGGTCAGAATTTACGCCCTTTGCCGAGACAGTGCTCGATTATACTAATATGTTGAGCAAGATCGAATCTCATATAGAAGTCGATCGCAAATCCGAAACTCCTTGGGATTCAGCTTTTCAGCTATACAGCGGATTAGCATTCCTCCGAAACCCAGAAAATAGGGAATAGAACAAAGAGTTAAAATTAAAAATGAGTAATCCCATTTTTAATTTTTTAACGCCAGCATTGGGAGTTATCCAATGCCCAATTCCCTATTATCAATTCCTAATTTCCTACTTTGTTTTCACCTGACGGGCCATTTCCCGGAAATTGTTCATGCTGGGGCCGGGGCTCCGACGAGTTGCTGTTGATGTCGGCATTAAATTATTAGGAGCAAAAGTCCGAATAGGTTCTGGTTGACTCGGCACTTTCCCGTTATTTGCTGCGGCAGCAGGTACCTTCGCGGGTTCTGGAGTATTAGCAGGAACGCTAGCGGCTGCTTCTTTTTCTTTCTTAGACTTTTTCTCTACCTTAGCTTTTTTAGCTGGTTCAGACTTCTCAGACTTCTCAGACTTCTCAGACTTAACAGGCTCAACTTTTGCCGGTGCGATCGCAACAGGCTCAGCCTTCTTGGCAACAGATTCAGCCTTCGCAGGCGCCACTTTTGCTGGTTCCTTAGCTCCCGATTCGCCCAAATCTAGGAAATATTCAGACTTTTTCAAGCCCAACAGTCTGGCGAAAAAGCCGAAAATACCGCCGAAGAAATTTTTGATAAAACCAAACATTAGACTTACTCCTTTTGTTCTTTTAGAGAAATTTGTACAAGCTTGTCAACAAAGTTAGACTACGAGGTTAGGCAACTTTTGTCTACATTTCTTAATCAAAATTTACATTTTCCTGTATTTAAGCTACCTCATCCAAGCAAATTTTAGGTATAAATACCATCACAGCTTTGCACTTATTTACAAGTATCTCAGAATTTGTTAGCGATTCCCACTAATTGCCGATCGTACCTCGATCCGATTCGCTAGCTGTCCTAAGCTGCTACGCAGCTAAACCGGATAAAATAGCATTGCCTTTATTTTTGATTTTTCTATCCCATTTAATAACCATTTCTCCTTCATTTAATAATC
>JAICRN010000509.1 GCA_025937335.1 Microcoleus sp. TY_ISSM_2_bin.22 | reverse complement strand
TGTCTGGGCCGCAGCGCGCGCCCTTGCCCAGACAGCAGGCAATCTGATTGCCTTGCCGGCGGTCGAACTGGGGTTTTACTACTAACGGCTAACATCTAGGTATTGAAATCTTAAAACAAATTGAATTTTTTATATTTCCCCCCAAATATCCTTGACTTTTTCTAAACTTTGTGATATTCGATAGTTTTTCTAACTCTGAGGACGCTCCACACTCTTGACGGTTCCGAAACCGGGTTTTTACACCGCTCTCCCTCGCACACACTGGTCGGATTTTCGCGAAAAAACTGGTTTTTGGCGTCCAGAACTAACTCTGATGGATTTGCCAGCGCAGGGAGGGTCAAGGAGAGTGAGTTTTGGGAGTCGCTAATCATTATATAGCTGGAATTTTCTGGCTTTGACGATCGCCCTACAGTTGCGGTTTCACATACCGGAGGTAGAGTTTCCGTGCAAAGTCGGTGAATTTGAGCGATGGGATCTAATAGCCAAGAACACTCAATTCGGTATTGAGGAATCAAAGCTAAAGGACTCAGCAGCGCCGCTGCTGCAATATCTGGCACGATCGAGGAATCCCGTACCACACAAGCACCATCCTGCCAGCGAAGGTGCAACAGGCCTCAAGGATCGCTCAGGCGCAACGGCAGGGAGTTTTGCCGCCCGGTTAATGCCAAACTGGCGGCGCGCCAATAGAATTACTAACTGGCTCAAAACAGACGGGTAGATTTGCTTGCCCGCACCGGCGCAAAACTCGCAGTCAACCAATCGAGTAGCCATGCCCATGCTTTCATCGAGCCAGTCTTCGACCGTCTGAGCCTCAGCTTGCTTTTCTCTCGTCTGCGGGCAACAGGGGTAGGGAAGGAAAGCGAGACTCGATCGAGTGCCAATTTTGCGTCGAGTCAGCGATCGCCCGAGGTTGACCTTCGATTTGAGTCTGCTGCACTGGCACTGTCCTCAAACCCCCCGTCAGAGGCTTGAAAATCAAAACGTGCAGGCGGGCAGTCAAATTTTCAAGTTGAAAAGGAATACCCTTGTAACCCAGCGCTAACAAGACTTGGCGACAGTAAGGGAACCTACTGAACTTTAGTAAAAGCATCAGACAGCTAACACCCAACTTGAAGCCTAGACCTACGAGATTGAAAAATGCGAGGAGCGAACCATTTTTCACCCCCAGGCTAGGCCCGTTGGGCCAAGACTCCGGGATAACCCTAGTTAGGGAGACTTTTTCGGAGAAGGGGAAGCAGTTCCACCAGGAGAAGGAGACTTCTCAGCCCCAGGAGTGGTCTTTGGAGATGGAGAAGAAGCAGGAGGAGGAGTAGTAGTGCTGGCAGGACCGCCCGGAGAGGGGCTGGGGCTGGGGCCGGGGGCTTCGCCACAAGCGCCTAGGGCTGCTGCCAAGCTCAGTACCAAAGTCAAACGAATTAATCCCTTGTTCATAAACACTCCTTAACATTGAAAACCCATCGCCAGGAAGGGAATAGTGTACTTGAGAAACAATGCTGGCACGAATAGAGCAACGATTCGCTCGTTGATTACAATACTGCATTTATTAATAAATTTCACATAGATTCTGGCGAACCTGCAAAGATTTCCTTTTTTTTTGCCAATCCTGAAGTCAAAGAGACGAGTGGTAGGATGGGTTGGTTGGTTTGTGAGGTATCTTTGGTAAAGATAACCGATCGAACCCAGATTGCTACAATTGGCGATCGGCTACTGAAAAAACTCCTAACCTCAATCAAGCTAAAGCTGCCCCACTTTACGTATTGGTGAACTCTATGACCGCTGCTATCAGATCCCCGGATTCTCGCCGCTCCCGATCGGCCCGCAAGCCCGCTTCAGCCCCAGCCAACAGCAAAGTGACTTCTATTGCCCGAGCTAGGCGGGCAAAGACAGGGCCGGTATTGCCCAACTACTCGCCCGCCGACGCCCAGGCGATTGCTCGGCCGTCGGCATCGGTAGTGAAAGTCCTGCCAGATCGCCAGCAGCAGCCAATGTGGTTGCTATCGCTCCTGCGGGTGCAGCGCGCCTCCTCAGCGGCAGCGGTGCTGCTTCTAGGTGGCGCTCTGACTCTCTACGGCTTGACTGTTTACAGCGAGCAGCGCTGGAGCCAAGAGTATCAAAAGCTGGAAACTCTGCGCCGGGGAGAACAGCAGTTGAGTGCTGCTAGCGAAGTCTTGAAACACCAACTTGCTAAAGAAGCTCAAAATCCCGAAACTGGTTTGACCCCGCAGAAGCCTGCAGACACAATTTTCTTGTCGCCTGCCCCTCCAAGTCGATCGCCCGTTACTGTGGCACCAAACTCAGAACAGGCTCTCAAGAATCGAGTGGGTGTGGAAACACCGCTGGGGTATTGAGGCAATGTCAACGCGGAGATGGCCCGAGGGGGAAAATGTCCGAGGGCCGCAGACTCTGAATACCGGAGAATTTGACGGTGTAGCTTCGGATTCATGTCCTCAGGCTTCTTGTTTGACTTTTGTCCAAGGCGCGATCGATGTCCTTCTTCCAAGCGGAAGTTAAAAGTTAAAAATAAGTAACTTGCTGTTTAATTTTTAATTTTTAATTTTATGAGCTACGACCCCCGTTTTGACCGCTACAGATCGCCCAACTTCCAACGCCCCAAACCGTCGGGCGATAGCACTTTGTGGGAAAAACCAGCAAAACCAACTGTGTCCGGCACAAACGACCGACCGCCACAACAGACCGCTCTACCTTGGGGGCGGCCGGTGGATCGTTTAAAACGCAGCAAGTTCCGTTTGTGGGCAGTGTGGGCGGTGTTGATGCTGGGGGGGCTGGGGCTGGCTGTGAATTTGTTTTATTTGCAGGTGACGCGAGCTCCGGCGCTGCGCAAACAGGCACAGCAGCAGCAAACTCTCAAAACGAAGCCGTTTGTGCCGAGACGCCCGATAGTTGACCGCGCAGGGAATGTTTTGGCGATCGACAGACAGGTGTACACGCTCTACGCTCACCCGAAGTTGTTCAACCACTCGAAGGCGGAAATTGCCGCTAAATTGGCTCCGATGCTGGCGATCGAACTGAGTCCGGGAACTACGTCGGAAACTGAACTGCTGCGCAGGTTTAATCTTGGTGAAACGGGTATCACGATTGCGGAGTCTCTGGCTCAAGAGGTTGCCGATCGTGTCGCCCAGATACAAATTAAAAATAGTCCGGTGGATGGCCTGGAGTTGGTGCGGCAGCAGCAGCGTTTTTACCCGCAGCAGGAGTTGGCGGCGGATATCCTCGGTTATGTGGACGGGGAACGCAAGGGACAAGCTGGGGTGGAATACAGCCAGCAGAATTTGCTGGAACGATCGATGCCGTCGATTCAATTTAGCAGGTCGAGCGATGGGAATTGGGTTCCCGATCGCCTGACGGCGGGGTTTGTGCAGCTTGATGACTTGAAATTGCAACTGACGATCGACAGTCGCTTGCAGCGGGTGGCCCGAATTGCTCTCAAGGAAAAAATGAAGGAACAGGAAGCAAAGCGGGGCACGGTGATTGTGATGGATGCCCGTAACGGTGAATTGCTGTCAGTTGTAGCGGAACCTTCTTATGACCCGAATCAATATTTTAATTTCGATTTGTCGCGGTATAAAAATTGGGCGGTAACTGATGTTTACGAGCCTGGTTCGACTTTTAAAGCGATTAATGTGGCGATCGCTCTGGAAGCGGGTGCGGTGAAACCTAACACCGTTTTTAATGATGAAGGTCGAATTTACATGGATGTCTGGACTATCCAAAATTCCGATTACCAATCCGCAGGCGCGCGGGGTCCTTCCACTGTTACAGAGATTTTGAAACATTCTAGCAATGTGGGAATGGTGCACGTAATGAGAAGTATGAAACCTTCTCTTTACTATCAAGCTTTAGAAAAACTCGGACTCGGACAAACTGCGGGAACTGATTTGCCTTTTGAAGTAACCAGCCAGCTTAAAAATCGAGAGCAATTTATTAATTCTCCGGTGGAAGTTGCTACTACGGCTTTCGGGCAGGGTTTTTCGATTACTCCGATGCAGTTGGTGCAGCTTAACGGAGCTTTGGCCAACGGCGGCAAGTTGGTGACTCCTCACGTTGTGCGGGGACTTTTTGATAGGGACGGTCAAGCTTATTGGAAACTTCCGAGGGCTGTTCCGAAGCAGGTTTTTTCGCCGGAAACTACCAAGAAAGTTTTAGCAATGATGGAAACTGTGGTTGATGGCGGTACGGGGAAAGCTGCACAAATTCCTGGATATCGGATTGCTGGGAAAACGGGGACGGCTCAAAAAGCAAATGGTGGTGGGGGTTATTCTAAGAACGCGATTATTACTAGCTTTGTGGGGATAATGCCTGTGGAGGCTCCTCGGTATGTGGTGCTGGCGGTGATTGATGAGCCTAAGGAGGGTTCTTCGGGGGGTACGGTGGCGGCGCCGATTGTGGAGTCGGTGATGGAGGCGCTGATTTCTATTGAGAAGATTGCGCCGAGTAAGAAGTAGTTGATTATATCGGAGATGTTGCGTCAGGAATTGACATCGAATATAACGCTCAACAACAGGGCT
>JAICRN010000086.1 GCA_025937335.1 Microcoleus sp. TY_ISSM_2_bin.22 | reverse complement strand
GATGGAAGTTCGGCAACGGATTATTTAACGGATGTAACGGATGTAACGGATGGAAGTTTGGCAACGGATTATTTAACGGATGTAACGGGTGTAACGGATGGAAGCAATCGATCGCAGGGGAAAGTGCAATTAAGAGCGTCCTAACCGTTTTGGGGGTTGATCTAAGTTTATTTTTACCCGTTTTTACGTTGGCAAATCACAGCGAACAATCACATGATTAATTTTATTTTTGCCCTTTTGGGCGATTTCCAATCACTGGGAACTATTAATTAGTTAAGTTTATTTCAGCCTGCATACTTATTGTTGTAGCCGATCGCATTAAAGCATACCCAAAAAAATACATACTCTGTTATTCGCATATTCTCAGCCAAATCAACCGGATTTTACTGAAATCTTGATAATTGCTCAAATTGTACCCAGCAAAAGAGTCTTTGTGTGCGGGGTTCCCAGCCATCGCCAAAATCGCGCAAATCCGATTCAGTTATTCGCATATCGCTGAAATCCGGCATTCCTTGCTTGACTGGCCCCTCGCCGCACTGAGATAAACTACCGGCGGCGGCTCATCAATTACAGCTTGAAGATTGTTTGTCATAAATTTACTAATCTCCATATCTAAAGTAGCTGCAAAATCAGGTTCATCCCAATCCTCGCTTTCTTCAATGCTGATTGTTGTTGGTGCGCCTATATCAAAATCAAGCTCTTCGCTAAAATCCAAAACTTTCTTAATTGGATCTATTTTCTGACCGGTATCAGCGGCAAAAGCTTGAGCGGTATTGGCTATTAGTACGATCGGCAGTGCTACTATGGCACTTATCGTTTGTCGGGCCTTGATTTTCCTCATGCTATCCTCCTGGTATCAACTAAACTTGGGTGGTGCTATAAATCCAACATCCCCTGCTACTTTCCTGCGCTGTCAGTCACTTTGAGATTTGAGATTTGAGATTTGAGATTAACTCCCCAGATGAATGTGAGAGCTTGAATTTTGGTCTAAAATTTTGGGCTGCTGGCGACTCCTGTCGGGGGCTTCTATCCGTTTTTGAGCAGAGTCATTAATTGATAGTGGTTTCTTTTGTGACAAAATATAACCCCATCTGTGAGACTTCGCGGCAAATTTGCTTGACGCAGGGTATCGGGCCAACTGTTTGCCTTTCTCTTTACTACGTAAAAACTCTTAAACCGTCAGGTTTTCCCGTTAAGTAATTCCCGAGCTTTTGCGAGTGTCCATCTCGGACTCAAAGCGGTGAGAAGCACGCGCGTGCGTAGCTATCCCGTAGGGAATCGCGCGCCTGTTTT
Organism: Microcoleus sp. TY_ISSM_2_bin.22; assembly: GCA_025937335.1. Classification (GTDB taxonomy): domain Bacteria; phylum Cyanobacteriota; class Cyanobacteriia; order Cyanobacteriales; family Microcoleaceae; genus Microcoleus. The sequence goes on along the minus strand of JAICRN010000086.1, from coordinate 11,162 downwards.
CCCACTCCCGCGCTGCCAGCAAGCTCATTTTAGATACCACAACCACGAGATATCTGTCAATACTTTTATCTTAACATTTCTAATTTTTTGCATAATTATCGTTACCAGGCTCTTCCTGGTAACGCACGTAGGCGAGGAAGAGCCTGCAACAAAGCCGAGAGGGCTGCTACTGAGTCAAGCCGTGTTCGAGAGCGAAGCGAACCAACTCAGTACGGCTGTTAGTACCCGTCTTGCTAAACAAACGGCTGACGTACTTTTCCACATTGCGGACGCTAGTTTCCAAGCGGCGGGCAATTTCTTTATTCATCAAACCTTGAGCAACCAAATCCAAAACACTTTGTTCTCGGGGAGTCAAATCAATTTTAATCGGCGAAGGACTTTGGGCGATCGAACTCCGCCCGCTCAACAAAGACTCAATTCTCGCCATTTGGCTTGCCAAAGCAGCAATATCGGGACTTTCAGTATTTTCGCCCGTCTCCTTAGCAGCCGCGCGGCGGGCCAGCAAATTCGTGACAATTGCTACTAACTCGTCGGGATCGAAGGGCTTAGAAAGATAAGCATCGCAGCCTGCTTGATAGCCTTGAATGCGATCGCCCGTCATCCCCTTAGCAGTCAAAAATACCACCGGCAAAGCCTTATAGCGAGGATCTTCCCGTACTTGCTTGAGAAACTGATAACCGTCCACCTGCGGCATCATAATGTCTGAAATCACCAAATCCGGATTGTGCTGCTGCAAGAGTTCCCATCCATCCCGAGCATTACTGGCAACCTCAACCGCAAAATCGCTATCTTCCAAATAAGCTTGTACTGCTTCCCGCAAGCCCGGTTCATCATCTACCAATAATAATCGTGCTGACATATTTGTTACCCTTACGCTTTACCACTATTTTTAAATTTAGCCGAATTTAACTCTTATTGTCACTCCATCCATCGAAGGAACTTAAAAAATAGTTTTTCAACTCTAGAGTTTTGAGTTGTGTTTTGATTGAACTATTAAAAACTGATTAAATCTTTAATTCAAAACTCAAAACTCAAAACTCAAAACTCAAAATTATTGTTGAACCCTTCGACTTAAACTTTTGAACGATCGGTCAAAATTTCATAGCCGGTTTCCGTCACCAACACAGTATGCTCAAACTGAGCCGACATAGCATTGTCAACGGTTACAGCAGTCCACTTGTCAGAAAGCGTCCGAGTGTACTTAGAACCAGCATTCAGAATCGGTTCGATCGCCAATGTCATGCCCGCTCGCAATTTCACGTTGGGCATTTCCCGGGTGCGGAAATTGAAAACCGACGGTTCCTCGTGCAAATTTCGCCCGACACCGTGGCCGGTAAACTCCTCAACGATGCTAAAACCGTTGCTTTTGACATGATCTTCGATCGCACCAGCGAGATCGAGCAAATACGCTCCAGCCTTCACTTGTTCGATGCCTTTGTACAGAGCTTCCTCTGCGACTCGGATTAATTTTGCCGATTCGGGAGTCACTTCCACAACTGCGATCGTGATGCAAGAATCGCCGTGAAAACCTTGGTAATATGCCCCCGTATCTACTTTAAGAACATCTCCTGCCCGAATTACTTTTTTGGCGCTGGGGATGCCGTGAACAACTTCGTTATTAATGCTAGAGCAAATCGATCCGGGGAAACCGTGATAGCCTTTAAAACTCGGAGTTGCCCCCATTTCGCGGATGCGTTTTTCCGCATAAGCATCCAAATCAGCAGTGGTCATTCCCGGTTTCACCATTTGGGAAATTTCTTTGAGTACCGTTGCAACGATTTTCGCTGCCTGCCGCATAATTTCGATTTCGCGTTCCGACTTAATTTCAATGCCTCGACGCTGTTTTTTGACTTGGGGTGCTTGAGTTGGGCTAGAAAGCAGACTGCTAAAAATATTCATGTATTGATTGGCGGGTAATTTTGTACTTTGACGGCAGGTTGAAGCAAAAAACGGCAAATATCCACTTTTTTGTGGAAAAACGAGTGTCTTGTTCCGAACTGTCGATCGCTTGTCCTTTAAGCTAGCTTAATATTTTTCTCATTAATCGGCACGGGATTGGGGGGTCAATCGATTTTAGATTTTAGATTTTGGATTTTAGATTGAAGCATTGACCCCACGAATAAATTCGGGGACTCCTTTATCGGATACAGGTTTTTTATTTCTGGGTCCTGAGTGTGCGAAGGAATGAATCCGGGGGCTTGTATCCTGGATGCTTTCGGTCAACAAAGCGGTTTCAACCGCCGAGTCCGTTGGAAATCACCGAAGAGCACCATTGTCAATCAGCCTTCACGGGCAGGCAGGATGCCCAACCCCTACTCCCCACAATAAAATCTAATCTTTGTGGAACAGGCAAGATGCCTGTTCTCGAGCATCGTGCAAGATGTGAGTTGGAGGGGGATTTCCGAGCATTCCTGTCAGGTTAGCAATTCCTGCAATTAACTGAGTTATCTCAACGGGTTTAGATAAGTGCATCTGGAAACCAGCTTCGAGCGCTTGCTGGCGCTCTTCCTCTCTCGCGTAGGCCGTCAGGGCGATCGCAGGCAGATGTCCACCGTGGAGCACTTCCATTTCTCTCACCCGTGCGATCAACTCATAGCCGTCTGCTTGCGGCATTCCAATGTCGCTCAGCAGCACATCCGGCCAATAACTCTCCAGTACAGCTAGAGCCCCGGCCACCGATGCCGCCGATCGCACCATAGCTCCTTCCTGTTCCAGTAAAGTAATCAAAAACTCCCGCGTGTCATCGTCATCATCCACCACCAGCAATTGCAAATTAGCAAGAGTTGGGAGAGCCTCTGTCGCGTCATTGAGCGGGCACCAATTATCCCCTGCACCTTGCCCGTTTTCCTCAGCAACTGGCAGAGAAACCGTAAATTTCGCACCCTCGCCCGTATTATTCTCTGCGCCCACCTTACCACCGTGCTGTTCCACCAAGTGACGGACGATCGCCAATCCCAGTCCCAAACCCCCGTAAGACCTACTTGTGCTGCTATCAGCTTGGCGGAAGCGATCGAAAACATAAGGCAGAAAATCAGGATCGATACCAATTCCGCTATCAATTATCTCAATTTGCACCTCGTCGCCAACTAACTCCAACCGCACCTTTACTTTACCCTCTTCTGGAGTAAACTTAATCGCATTTGAAAGCAAATTCCAGACAATTTGCTGCAAGCGATCGCTATCGCCTACAACTTTACCGATATTTGGGCTGCATTCCAATTCTATTGCAATTGATTTTGCCTCAGCTAGCGGTCGCAGAGAATCTATTGCCATCTCAATCACATATTCCAACTGAATTCGATGCTTATTTAAATTTAGTTTTCCGCGCAGAATCCGGGAAACATCTAAAATATCTTCAATGAGTTGCGCTTGAGATTTAGCATTGCGCTCTATTGTTTCTAGGGCTTTATCAATAGTGTCTCGGTCAAACGTTTTGGTCCGAAGCAGCCTAGACCAGCCAAGAATTGCATTTAAAGGAGTACGGAGTTCGTGAGAGAGAATAGCGAGAAATTCATCCTTCATCCGGTTAGCTCTCTCAGCTTCTTGGCGCGCCACTTGTTCGCGGATTAGTCTGCCGCGTTCTTCCTCTGCTTGCTTGCGGTCTGTGACATCTCTAACCGTCCCAACGTGACCGATCAGTTTTCCCAAATCCGAAAACATTGGCGACGACTGCACGTGAATCCAACGCACACTTTGGTGAGAAGCTAATCGAAACTCGTTAGAATATTCCTGCCCTTCTTTAATCCAAGCTAACCAATCTGCTACTACACGATCGCGATCTTCTGGATGAACTTCCCGCTGCCAAACCGAGGTCAAACTTTCCTCCAAGCTTAACCCGCAAATCGCTTGACAGCGGGGGTTGATGTAAGTACACCGGCCTTCAACGTCAGCTAAGTAAATTCCCAGTGGCGAACAAGCACACAAAGTGCGAAACCGCTCTTCACTTTTGCTTAGTTCACTATTAACAGCAGCTAACTCTGTTGCTTGCCGCTTCACCTCGGCTGTTTTTTGGAACAATTCCACAAATACCGCGACCTTTGATGTCAATATTTCTGGTTCCAAAGGTTTGAAGAGGTAATCGACCGCACCCAGAGAATAACCTTTAAATACGTGAGTGTCATTACTGCTGAATGCTGTGATAAAAATAATCGGAGTCGATCGCGATCGATCTCTTGAGCGAATCATTGTTGCTGTCTCAAATCCATCCATTCCCGGCATCTGCACGTCAAGCAAAATTACCGCAAAATCTTCATTAAGCAGACATCTCAGAGCCTCTGCGCCCGAATTAGCTTGTACTAGATTATAAGAGGGGCTGTTGAGGATAGCTTCTAGAGCCACCAAATTTTCTGGGCGATCGTCAACTAAAAGGACATTTACTCGATCGGGGGGCTGCAGATTCATAAATTTTTTAATCTTTAATTTTTAGCAAGTTGACTAAACACGGAGCGATTTTAGAGAGGGGTAAAATCCAGTCTACTTCAACATTTGCGATCGCGGACGCGGGCATTGTCCGGCATAGAGCAGAAGCCGGTTCCTCGACAAATGTCAATCCTCCTTCAGCTTTAATTTTTGCCAGCCCTTTACTGCCATCAGAGCTAGCTCCCGTTAAAATTATCCCGATAACTTTCTCCCCAAAGGCATCCGCAGCAGACTCAAACAGCACATCGATTGAGGGCCGCGCGTAGGAGACAGGAGCCTCAGTTGATAGTGCAAATGTAAAACTTCCGCGACAGAGGATTGGGAATTTTGAATTATCGATTGACTCCACTGCTACGCTCTCCCATCCTGTAAAGTAGTTTTCATTCACGCTCTTCTCCCACTCACAGGGCGATTCTATTAGCAAATGATAGTCAGCAGGAGCCAAATAAACCCGTCCAGGCGCGATCGGCTCTTTGTCTTCTGCCTCTGTGATTTGAAGAGAGCTTTCGTGTTGTAAAAACTCAGTAAGCCTATTCTGAGAACTCTTATGGCGGTGTTGGACAATAACTACAGGCAAAGGAAAGTTTTGTGGCAAATCTGCCAGCAGGACTGTCAGAGCCTGTAGCCCTCCCAAAGATGTGCCAACAACCACTATTTCAAATTTTTTTTCATTTAATTTTTCGGTATATTTTGTCACTACTTTCAATGACTTTATAGTGTTTTTCATAAGGTGTAAAACTCAGAGACTCCTGATGTCCTAGCCCTAAAACTCCAAACATTCCCAGGCTCTCATAAAAAAGCTTATGTACCCGCTCTTGGAGGTGTGAATTGAAATAAATCAGCACATTACGGCACAAGATCACATTAAATTCATTAAAAGAAGTATCCGTTGCTAGGTTGTGGTGAGCAAAAACAATGTTATCTTTAAGTGATGAGCCAAAAATAGCATTTTCATAAGCAGCAGTGTAGTATTCAGAAAATGCTTTTTTGCCCCCTGCTTGGTGGTAGAGTTGCGTATATTCTTGCATTTGTTTCAGGGGGAATATACCTGTTTTTGCTGTTTTCAACACTAATTCATTCATGTCAGTAGCGTAAATCCGACAGCGATCGTAAAGTCCTTCTTCTTGCAGCAAAATTGCCATAGAATATACTTCTTCTCCCGTTGAACATCCAGCGTGCCAAATGCGAATAAAAGGATAAGTACGCAGCAGCGGCACTACTTTATTTCTGAAACTCACGTAAAAGCTGGGATCGCGAAACATCGTCGTTACATTGACAGAAATGCCCAGCAGGAAACGGTCTAAGTAGGCAGGGTTGTGCAGCACCTTTTCCTGAAGTCCAGAGACTGTGGTGAGCCGTTCCGCACGAATAGTGTTCCAAATCCGGCGCTTGAGAGAGGCAAGAGCATAATTGCGAAAATCAAATCCGTAATAGCGAAACATTCCCTCTAGTAGGAGTTGAATTTCGATTGTTTCAAGTTCATTGTCATGGCTTTCGGACATTGTTAATTAGTTATTGATTGTTGGTAATTGGCAATTAGGGATTAGAATTGGGAATTGGAAATTGAGAATTAGAAATTGGGAAGTAGGAATCGGGAATTGATAACTTAAAAAAGTTAAATTATTTTTCTTCCTTGTTCCTTGTTCCTTATTCCTTGTTACTTGTTCCTTCTTTCCCTTATCGATAAAGCCAAACACGCAGCAGCGAGAGCAACTGTTCAGTATCAACAGGTTTGGTAATGTAGTCAGACGCCCCAGCTTCGATACATTTTTCCCGATCGCCCTTCATCGCTTTGGCAGTAAGAGCAATCATTGGCAGCGCAGCGAATTGAGGCATATTACGAATTGCTTGCATTGTTTCGTAACCGTCCATCTCTGGCATCATCACGTCCATCAACACAATATCTATGTCAGGCGTATTTTGCAATTTAGCAATGCCTTCTCTGCCGTTTTCAGCAAACACAATTTCCATTTTATGGCGCTCCAGCATACTTGTCAGGGCGAAGATATTTCGCATATCGTCGTCAACAATCAAGACTTTTTTGCCCGTGAGCGTCGAATCTGTTTGATACAATTGCTCTAGCATTTGACGCTTCGGTTCCGGCAAATTTGCTTGAACTCGGTGCAAGAACAAAGCAGTCTCATCTAACAGCCGCTCAGGCGATCGCACATCTTTAACAATGATTGTTTCGGCCATGCGCTTGAGTTGAGTTTCTTCGGCTCTCGTCAACTCTTTGCCCGTATAAACAATAATCGGCAGACTTTTCAAAGTGGCCTGTTGCTTGATCTGATCGATCAGTTCAAAACCAGTCATATCTGGCAGTCCCAAATCGAGTACGATGCAGTCAAAATGGCCTGATAGCAAAGTTTCTAGCGCCTCTGCACCGCTCCCCACAGCCGTCGTTACAACATCGTGATTACCGATTAAATCCACAATGCTGAGACGTTGTGTTTCGTCGTCTTCTACAACTAGCAAATTCTTAACTTTCCGCTCCACAAAACCCTTAATATCAGTCAAAGCTTTGGTCAATGCGTCGCGACTGACAGGCTTTTGTAGGTAGGCGATCGCCCCTAACTGCAAACTGCGCTGCCGCCCTTCTTCAACTGATACAATGTGAACCGGAATGTGGCGCGTACTCGGGTTATGCTTCAGGCGATCGAGCACTGTCCAGCCATCCATCACAGGCAAATTTAGATCCAGCATAATCGCAGTTGGCTTGAACTCTCGCGCCATCGCCAAACCGATATCGCTCCGCAAAGCCACTAAACCTTTAAAACCCTGTTCCTGCGCCATATCCAAGAGAATCCGAGCGAAGTTTACATCATCCTCGACAATCAACAGCACGCGATCGCCATTCTCAATATTTTCTCGGTCATCTGAGATTAAAGGTGAGGGGTAAGGCGCGATCGGCAAGTGGAAATTCGGCAAAGGAAGTGCGGGAGAAACAGGAGGGGGTAATTGAGGCGTTTGCTTGCCCGTTCCCGGTTCCATATCATTCATTATTCGGGATTCTTGGTAAGTTTGTGGCAGATAAAGCGTGAACTTACTACCCTGACCAGGGTGACTTATCAATTTAATTTCTCCGCCTAACAGATTAGCGATTTCTCTACTAATTGACAAACCCAAACCTGTACCCCCATATTTGCGGCTAGTGCTACCATCAGCTTGTTGGAAAGCCTCAAAAATAACCCTGTGTTTTTCAGCAGAAATCCCAATCCCCGTATCGCTAACTGAGAAAGCCAAGACAGTAGGGGAACTCCTTAAACTTTCTATCTCTAAACTCCACCCTTCCCGCGCTACTTCGACACGGAATTTCACCTCACCTCGCTCTGTAAACTTAAACGCATTCGAGAGGAGATTCTTCAAAACTTGTTGCAGCCGTTTAGCATCAGTATAGAGACCTTTTGGCAACCCACTCTCAAGCTCTATTTGAAAACTCAACTTCTTATCCTGGGCGATTTGGCGGAAAGTCCGATCCAAATGATCTCGCAAGTCCGTAAACAACACTTGCTCAATTTCCACTGACATCGTGCCTGATTCAATCTTAGCGAGATCCAAGATGTCATTAATCAGCCCCAGCAAATCATTCCCCGCCGAGTAAATTGTGCGCGTGTAGTCAACTTGCTTCTGAGTCAAATTGCCTTCAGTATTGTCAGAAAGCAATCGAGCCAGAATCAAAAGCGAATTCAGCGGAGTTCGCAACTCGTGAGACATATTTGCCAGAAACTCCGACTTATACTTAGAAGTCAGAGCCAACTGTTCGGCTCTTTCTTCCAACAACCCCCTCGCCTGTTCGATATCTCGGTTTTTCCGCTCAACTTCCTTATTTTGCAGCGCTAGCAATTCAGCTTGTTCTTCTAGTTCTTCATTCGTTTGTTGCAACTCTTCCTGCTGCCTCTTCAACAGTTCCTCAGAAGTGCGGAGCGACTGCGCTTGTTGTTCGAGACGCTTGTTAGTTTCCGTTAGTTCTTTTTGCTGAGTTTGCAACTCTTCTGCCAAAGACTGCGACTGTTTCAGCAACTCTTCCGTCCGCATACTCGCCGCAATTGTATTTAAAACAATGGCGATACTTTCTGTAAGTTGGTCGAGAAATGTCAAGTGTATTTCGCTGAATCTGCGGAACGAAGCTAACTCGATTACTGCCGTCACTTGTCCCTCAAATAGTACGGGTAAAACCACGACATTCAACGGCGTAGATTCTCCCAGTCCCGAGCAAATTTTTACGTAGTTTTCCGGCACTTCTGTCAACAGTATTCGTTCCTTTTCCAGGGCGCACTGTCCTACCAAACCTTCGCCTAAATTAAATCTATTTCCCAGATGCTTGCGTTCGCGGTATGCGTAGGTACTTAACAATTTGAGAAACTGATCGTGCTCCACAGCTTCCATCATAAAGAAGACGCCATGTTGAGCAGAAACCAGCGGCGTCAATTCTGATAAAATTAGTTTAGAAACAGTTTCTAAATCCCGCTGACCTTGTAGCATTCGAGTGAACTTAGCAAGGTTTGTTTTCAGCCAATCTTGCTCAGTATTTTTCTGCGTAGTCTCCCGGAGATTGGCAATCATCTGGTTAATGTTGTCCTTAACGATCGCAACTTCTCCTTCTGTGGCGACGGAAATTGACCTCGTTAAATCGCCTCTAGTAACAGCAATTGCCACTTCGGCGATCGCCCGCAACTGAGTAGTCAAATTCGCCGCCAATTCATTCACATTATCCGTCAAATCTCGCCACGTCCCCGCCGCGCCCGGAACCTTCGCCTGGCCGCCCAATTTCCCTTCAATTCCCACCTCCCGCGCCACAGTAGTAACTTGATCGGCAAACGTCGCCAGCGTATCGATCATCTCGTTAATCGTATCTGCCAGAGTCGCAATTTCTCCCTTAGCTTCCAGCATTAATTTGCGCTTCAAATCGCCATTCGCCACCGCCGTCACAACCTTAGCAATACCCCGCACTTGCGCTGTCAAATTCCCCGCCATCGAGTTTACATTGTCGGTTAAATCTTTCCAAGTTCCCGCAACTCCTTTCACGTCAGCTTGACCGCCCAATTTACCCTCAGTTCCAACCTCCCGCGCCACCCGCGTCACCTCAGAAGCGAAGGAATTAAGCTGATCCACCATCACGTTAATAGTATCTTTCAACTCCAGAATTTCACCTTTGACATCGACGGTGATTTTCTTAGACAAATCGCCATTTGCCACCGCTTTCGTCACTTCCGCAATATTCCGCACCTGCGCCGTCAAATTCCCCGCCATCAAGTTAACATTATCGGTTAAATCTTTCCAAGTTCCCCCTACACCGCGCACGTAAGCTTGCACGCCTAATTTGCCTTCGGTTCCTACTTCCCTAGCAACTCTGGTTACTTCAGATGCAAAGGAACTCAACTGATCCACCATGATGTTAATCGTGTTTTTCAGTTCGAGAATTTCGCCTTTTACATCTACAGTAATTTTCTTGGACAAGTCGCCATTTGCCACAGCCGTCGTCACTTCCGCAATGTTCCGCACTTGTGCTGTTAAATTGCCTGCCATCGAGTTAACTGAATCCGTTAAATCTTTCCAGGTTCCTGCAACTCCTTTAACTTCAGCTTGCACGCCTAATTTCCCTTCGGTTCCCACTTCCCTCGCAACCCGCGTTACTTCTGATGCGAAAGAATTTAACTGATCCACCATCGTGTTGACGGTGTTTTTTAACTCCAGAATTTCACCTTTTACATCTACAGTAATTTTCTTCGACAAATCGCCATTTGCCACAGCAGTCGTAACAGCCGCAATATTCCGTACTTGCTCTGTCAAACTACCCGCCATAAAATTAACTGAATCCGTTAAATCCTTCCAAGTTCCTGCTACGCCTCGGACATCCGCTTGACCGCCGAGTTTACCTTCGGAACCCACTTCCCTCGCAACCCGCGTTACTTCAGAAGCGAAGGAATTAAGCTGATCCACCATCACGTTAATGGTGTTTTTCAGTTCTAAAATTTCGCCTTTAACCTGTACCGTAATTTTTTTAGATAAGTCACCGTTAGCAACCGCCGTCGTCACCTCAGCAATGTTGCGGACTTGTGCTGTTAAATTCCCGGCCATTGAGTTAACTGAATCCGTTAAATCTTTCCAGGTTCCTGCTACTTCCTGCACTTGGGCTTGTACGCCTAATTTCCCTTCCGTCCCCACTTCCCTAGCAACCCTGGTGACTTCTGATGCGAAAGAATTTAACTGGTCAACCATCGTGTTGACAGTGTTTTTGAGTTCGAGAATTTCGCCTTTTACATCTACGGTAATTTTCTTAGATAAATCGCCCTTTGCCACAGCGGTTGTCACTTCAGCAATGTTTCGCACTTGTGCTGTCAAACTGCCTGCCATGAAGTTAACGCTATCAGTTAAATCCTTCCAAGTTCCGGCAACTCCTTTAACTTCTGCTTGACCGCCGAGTTTGCCTTCGGAACCTACTTCTCTCGCCACCCGCGTTACTTCAGATGCGAAGGAATTTAACTGATCCACCATGATGTTAATAGTGTTTTTCAGTTCGAGAATTTCCCCTTTAACATCTACTGTAATTTTTTTAGATAAGTCACCATTTGCCACAGCAGTCGTCACGTCGGCAATGTTCCGCACCTGTGCCGTAAGATTCCCGGCCATCGAGTTAACTGAATCCGTTTAATCTTTCCTGGTTCCTGCCACTCCCCGCACTTCAGCTTGTACGCCTAATTTGCCTTCGGTTCCTACTTCTCTCGCCACCCGCGTTACTTCTG
>JAICRN010000336.1 GCA_025937335.1 Microcoleus sp. TY_ISSM_2_bin.22 | reverse complement strand
TGACCAAAGTTGCGGAATATACTGGTTCTCCCGAAATTTTGGGAGGGCGAGTCAAAACACTTCACCCACGAATCCACGGAGGTATTTTAGCGCGCCGCGATGTACCGGAAGACCTGGCAGATTTAACCGCAAATCAAATTCGGGCGATCGATCTAGTTGTAGTCAATTTGTATCCATTTGAAGAGACTATTTCTAAACCAGGAGTTACTATAGCAGACGCAATTGAGCAGATAGATATCGGCGGGCCCGCCATGTTGAGAGCTTCCGCCAAAAACCACGCTCATTTGACAGTTTTGTGCGACCCAGAACAGTACAATACTTATTTAAAAGAATTGCGGGAAAATGGCGGCGAAGCATCCTTAGAGTTTCGGCAAAGATGCGCCCTAGAAACCTTCAAACATACAGCCAACTACGATCGCGCGATCGCAACTTATCTCAGCAGCCAATCCGTTGAAGAATCTTCGCTACCAGAGCAGTTTAATTTATCAGGAAAAGAGTTGCAAACTCTCCGCTACGGCGAAAATCCCCATCAAGCCGCCACCTGGTATCAAAGCGGAACTACACCCACAGGCTGGACGACTAGCACCATCCTGCAAGGCAAAGAATTAAGCTACAATAATTTAGTAGATTTAGAAGCAGCAAGGCGGCTGATCGTAGAATTCCCAGACACGCCCGCCGCCGCTATTCTGAAGCATACAAATCCTTGCGGCACAGCCTTGGGAACAACTATTTCTGAAGCTTATCAAAAAGCATTCGACACCGATTCAGTCTCAGCTTTCGGCGGAATTGTCGCCCTCAACCGCCCGATTGATGCTGCTACCGCAACGGCGTTAACTCAAACATTTTTAGAATGTATTGTCGCGCCGGGGTGCGAACCAGAAGCCGAACAAATTATCAAGAAAAAGGCGAAAGTTCGAGTGTTAATTTTGCCAGATTTGACTCAAGGGCCGCCACAAACTGTTAAAATTATTGCAGGCGGTTTGCTGGTGCAAGAGTCAGATAATATAGTAGAAGAAACTAGCAAATGGCGGACTGTTACCGAGAAACAGCCGACGGCGGGAGAGTTGGAAGAATTGCTGTTTGCTTGGAAAGTAGCGAAACACGTCAAATCAAATGCGATCGTTGTGACGCGCGATCGCACTACAATCGGTGTCGGCGCCGGACAAATGAATCGCGTCGGCTCAGTTAAACTAGCATTAGAACAAGCAGGAGATAAAAGCAAAGGAGCGATTTTGGCCAGCGACGGTTTCTTCCCCTTCGACGATTCCGTAAAAACGGCGGCTGAGGCGGGCATAATTGCGATCGTCCAACCGGGTGGAAGTCTGCGCGATCGAGATTCCATTGAAGCCGCCAACCAACTCGGAATCACAATGGTTTTCACTGATATCCGCCACTTCTTGCATTAGGAATAATACCTAAAGCAATTCTCAATTGTGTACTTTATTGTAGGGATACAATAGTGTTTATTGGTCTTAACTTAAGTCAGAAATTCTTTGTATCTCTGGTTTTACTCTAAGTCTCGATCCCCCTAAATCCCCCTTAAGAAGGGGGACTTTGAGAAAACCCCTGTCCCCCCTTCTTAATGGGAATTTAGACACTCTTATCCCCCCCTTTTTTAAGGGGGGTTAGGGGGGATCTGGAAGGCTATGACACCACTCAACACTGTTATGTCGTACCAAATTCCCAGTTGCGTCCTTCAAAAATTATGACTTACACTCAACCGCAAATTAAACCCCAAGACATAAAAGTCAAAATCCTCCTCACCGGCGGACATCAATGCACCGTCACCCTCAAATCTGATACACCCTTATTACACAGCCTGATCAAAACATTAGTCGATCGCACTCAACAAACACCCGGTTTTTCCACCTTATTTCAAATCCCTATAGACGGAGGTCGTTCCGCCCTTTCTTTTCCCGGCGAAAACCTAGTCGGATTAGTCACCGAACCCCCAATTTACTTGCAGGAACTGCAACCGCAGCAGCCTGCAACTCCCGTAGAAATTCCAGTCACAGAAATTCCCGCCCCTGCGCCGCCTGTAAATGACGACTTAATATCTCGCTACGCCCAAATAGACAACTTTTTGACACCTGCTGAAAAAAACAAACTCATTAAATATGTCTTAGCAAAAGAATCAGAATTTGTGACTACCAGCACTTCAACCAATGCCGAAGATTACCGCCGTTCGATGGTACTCCACTCGTTCCCCGAATTTTCCGAGCTGATGGTTAATCGCATCAAAGCAATTCTCCCCGACGTGCTGCAAAAATTAAATATTCCCTCATTTCCCCTGGGTGAAATAGAAGCTCAGCTAACCATGCACAATGACAACAACTTTTATAAACTTCACAACGACAGCGGCTCGCCAGATACCGCAAGCAGATTTTTTACTTACGTTTACTATTTCTATCGAGAACCCAAGGCTTTTTCAGGCGGCGAGTTGCTGATTTATGACAGCAAAATCGAGAACAATTTTTATGTTGCAGACAAGACATTCAGAACAGTTGAACCGCGCAATAATAGCATCGTATTTTTTCTGAGTCGCTATATGCACGAAGTTTTGCGAGTTAGCTGTCCCTCAAAAGCTTTTGGTGATAGCCGCTTTACTATTAACGGCTGGGTACGCAAAGCAAATTGAGGTTAATTCATAGTAATGGAGGCACTAATCACCTAATTTGGTCATTCTGCGTAAAGCGAAGAATCTCAAATTATTGCCACACCGTTAAAATTCGTAAGTCCCGATATCTGAGATTCTTCACTTCCCAAAGCCTACCCTCAGAATGACAGAATTACCTTACTCAAAACTCTTTCATTCTTACTCCAGTGCTCCAGCACTTTTGAGCAATTTCACCACACTGGAATAACCCTTAAACTCAGCCAGCATTAAAGCTGTATAATTTCCCGGATTTTTGTGGTTTAGTTCTGCACCAGCATCAATTAAAATCTTTACTGCATCAGCATAACCCCGATGTGCTGCCCACATTAAAGCTGTTGCGCCCGAATCATCCAGCAAGTTGACATCCGCACCTTTTTCCACTAATAATTGGACGATCGCAATATGACCGCGATCGCACGCCTTCATTAAAGCCGTTTTCCCCAAATCCGCCGGGATATTGGGATCGGCACCGCAGTCAAGCAAAGCCTTCACCGTCTCGGTATGTCCGTGAAACGCAGCCAGTGTCAAAGCAGTCTCCCCAAAGTTTTTCGCATTCAGGAAATCAGCCTGATTTGAGTTGACTTTTTGCAGCAAAGCCGATACGATCGCACTGTGGCCGTGAACAGCCGCCACCAGTAAAGGCGTATCGCCCAACCGATTTCTCGAACCGACACTAGCACCTCGGTTTAAGAGCAATTCCACCACATCTTCGCAGCCTTCAACCACCGCAAAATTTAAAGCAGTTTCATCATCTTTATCCTTAGCGTTGATATCCGCGCCAGCATCGAGTAAGATATGGGCGATCGCCGCATTTCCCCCAGCAGCAGCGGCCATCAAAGCCGTGCCCCCATCTCCATTTTTCACATTCGCATTAGCACCCGCACCAAGCAAAGTTTGCACTACATCAGTATTGCCGGAATCTGCAGCCAAAGTTAAAGCAGTTTCGCCCTCTTTGTCGCGAATTTCGACATCAGCACCAGCAGCCAACAGCGCCTCGACAACAGCCAAATTTCCCGCCGTTGCAGCCAGCATCAAAGCAGTTTTGCTCTCTAGATTTTTAACATTAGCATCCGCCCCACAATTGAGCAAAATTCGCACAATTTCACCGCTACCTTGACTCACCGCCAAAAACAGCATAGAATTGTCAGCAACAGCACCCGCATCCGCCAAAGCTTTGACAACAGCTTGATGACCGGATAAAGCAGCTATTTTCAGAGCAGAATCTCCATCTTTATCTCGCACATTTACATCAGCATTAGCATCAAGTAACATCCGCACAACATTGATATCCCCCTTGAGAGAAGCCGCCATCAAAGCCGTACTACCATCATCATTTTTAGCATTAACATCAGCACCAGCAGCCAACAACAGCCGTGCAGAATCAGGCTGTTTGTGAGCCGCCGCCAGCATCAAAGCCGTCAGCCCAAAACGCCTGCTCGCTTGATTGACATCAGCGCCATTGTTTAGTAATATACGCACGATTTCTGTATAGCCCTTTTGGGCAGCAAACATCAAAGCCGTCGTCCCCTCAGAGTCTTTGGCGTTAGCGTTAACACCCTTAGCAAGTAAAGCTTGGACGTGAATAATGTTGCCAGTCTTGGCGGCTTGAATCAATACAGCGTCTTGTTTAGTGGCAGGCATAATAGTCTCTCATACCGTATATTTTTACCGTCGCACGAGACGGCCTGACTGGTATGCTAAGTTTTATGAAGTATGTTTGCTAATCCTGAGAACACCATGAATCTCGAAATTCCGCAGTCTGTTAAAGTTTGGAGCCAATTCTTCCACCCAGTGTTAATGTGGGTACTGCTGGCCATCTCATTCTATGCTTTGTATCTCGGCCTGCAAATCCGCCGTACCAGAAGCGCCGAAGGCGAAGTCAAAAAAGAGTTAATTAAGGGCAAATTCAACATCAAGCACCACCAAATGGGTTCTTTGCTGCTAGCGTTGATGGTAACGGGTGCAGTCGGCGGGATGGCCGTCACCTACATCAACAACGGCAAGCTATTTGTCGCCCCGCACTTAGTAGCAGGGTTGGGAATGACGGCAATAATTGCGATCGCAGCCTCGCTGACTCCTTTGATGCAAAAAGGCAATGATTGGGCGAGAAACACTCACATCTTTCTGAATATTGTGCTGTTGGGGCTGTTTGGCTGGCAAGCGGTATCAGGCGTGGAAATCCTGCAAAGAATTATCAGCAAAATGTGAGGAGTTGAGTAAGATTGCTAATTGCTAATTGCTTTGGGGCGATTAGTGATTAGCAATTAAATTGTGATATTTTTTTAGTAGTTTAATAGCCAAGCTTTCCTTTGGATGATATAATAGGATAAAGTTAAATGGAGCGAACAAATTATAAGATTAATTAGGGAGCTTTTTGAAATCAAAAGAAGGAAAGCCATGCTAGAAAACCTGATCAAATACTTTGTCTACGCAACCAAAGGCTATATTACAAAAACGCAGTTAATCAAGTTTTTGTACTTAGCCGATCTTTATGCGGTCAAATGGACAAACAAGCAGCTTACTGATTTAGATTGGCGTTATTATTACTATGGGCCTTGGAATGAAGGCATAGAGGCTGTTTTAAATCAAATGAATGGCAAAGAGATTGTTCAAGAATCTCAGGGAGAAAGTATATTCATCAGACTTGGTGAGAGAGCAGGTAATGTGGATGATTTAAAGTTACCTTTAGGTCTGAAGCTCATGCTTGACAACATCAGGAGAGAATGGGCGGGTGCAGGAGAGGATAAACTGCATCAGTTACTAGAATATGTCTATAACACTGCTCCCATGCTTGAGGTTAGATATAGCCACCAACCAGAGGAACAGGTGAGACTTAATCTGTACAAAGAAAGAGAAAAGTTAATGAGTGAATTGGAGTGAGCGAGTGGCTGGACAAAAACCGCGTCAAGGTTGGATTTATTTTATCAATCCCTATAGAGTATCTCTTCGTTGCAAACTCGGTCACGATCATATTTATGAGATAAATGAACCAGGGGAGATTGAGTGCAAGACAATTTCTTGCACTCAGATGATTAATTCGAGTCGGGTTTTTCGGGGAAAGCATCCTTATATCGTTTGGACAAGTGACCAATTTCAAGATGAATCTAAATACATCCAAACTTTGACGCTGATTCCGTTGACTTCACAAGAAACCTATAAAGGTTTGCCAACTGTATATCCGATTAATTCTACAAGCACAAATGGTCTTTCTTATAATTCCTTCGCTCTAGTGCATCAGATATGTACTGTTGATGCTAACTGTTTTAAAGATTCGCAAGGGGCTTGGCTTAAGCGAGTTGGACAACTGGATAAAGCAGATAAGGAAGCTATAGAGGAACGTTTAAAGTTTTTTTTAAATCTTGGGGATAATCCAAGTGAAGATTGGTTTATAAAAAATGCGTCTATAGAAATTTTGCAGAAATTGTTTAATTATCTCCCAGATGAAACCACAAAAAGTATGGCTATAGATAAACTGATCGACGATTTGCGATCGTAGTCAATAGACATCTCCAAAAAATAAAATATCGCGTAGGAGTACGATCCCATAGCCTGGGGAGGATGAAGCATTTGCGGATAAAATCGCCGGTTTTCAACATAAATTGTCGCCCCTGGGTGTACTCCTTAAATCTCGCTCAAAAACTTGAGATTATTTGTTGGAGATGTCTAGTCAAACAGTGTCGGCGGACTTCATTTTAAACCTACATAGGCTGGTTTTGTTCTAAATCAACCAACCACACTGCTTGCAACGCGATATAAGGGCATCTTTGTCAGGCAAATCAGATTGATTTTT
>JAICRN010000757.1 GCA_025937335.1 Microcoleus sp. TY_ISSM_2_bin.22 | reverse complement strand
TTCACTGCATCTCGTTACTTTCCGCGACTACTTCCATGTAGGGGATGCTCGCCGATACTCCTTAATACTATCAAATTAAAAATAAAAAAGCAACTATCTGTAGGGATTCGATAGCTGCTTTATAACCAGGGTAGGTGTAATTTATCCATTTAAATTATACACTACCATTTGAGTTGTTGATTTGCTCAATTAGGCGATCGAGCATAGCTTTCGCCTCTACATACAGATGATGATTCCTTCCCCCTCGCCGCACTCCCCACAACAGGAAAATAGTTTTCTCGATTCCCAAGTTTTGAGCAATTACTAATTTGGCTAGCTGTACTCTGTCCTCGTGTTCCAGCGGAAATTCTGCCGAAAATACAGCCGATGCAGTCTCTGCTAAAATTTCCGCCAGCAAGTCTGAGAACCGTTCCACCCTTGTTCCGTCTAGCGTTCCAGGTTTTTCTGGTTCAACTTGTGGAGCTTTTCGAGGTGTTCCAGGGGAGGACACCGGAACAGGTAAAGCTCCCTGTGATTTTTTCTCGATTTTCACCAAAGTCCGATCGCTCAGAGCTTGCCCCGGCATTTTTACTAATGCCTCAAACCTCGGAGTAGCTCTTTCGGTTTCTGGGTTGTAATTCCCTAATATCTCTACCTCCAAGCAGGACTCATCTCGCAAAGATGCCATTCCTTTGGCGTCCCCTAATCCGGCAAGGGTGCGGGTGTGAGAGACAATTATCGAGTAGCATTCAACTTTGCGGATATCTGAATTTACAGTTTTAAAATGATCGCCGCTATTTTTGCAGCGCGTTGCCCAGTTTGTAAATTCTTCAGCAAGTATTGTTAACGGCTGAAATTGTGGGTTTGGTTCGGTTTGCCTGACTTTGTAACGGCGCTTGATTTCCTGTTCAAACCAAATCATTTTTGCATCGATCGCCGAGTAGTCCATCCCGGCCCCGACAACTTCACAACCAGCCCATTGCCCATAAGCAGCGTGAGGATCTAAAACTATTACCCTATGTCCAAGTGCTAAGCGCTTGTCAACTTCTTCTCCTACAAAAGTTGTTTTTCCAGCGCCGGGAATTCCATAGGTCAATAAAGATGGATACCGAGAAAGTCCGGGCATTTTTCCATAAATTGCGCGACTGTCACCGCGATCGGGTAAATCTTCAGAATGTGGCGGTGCTGCAATCTGAAATTGTGCAGGTGCTGGCAAATACCCGGTAAATTCTTCTCTCGCTGGCTGATATACCGGAGCTTGATAAATTGGTGGCAAATTTGACTGAGCAATTTGCTCGATCCAAGCGCCGCTTACCATTTCTGCCGACGCCCTCCACGCCGATCGCACTCCGGCTCCTTGCTCGTGCTCGTGAAACAACCGCACTGAATTTAAACCAGCTCCCACGCCGATCGCCGCGCTCAAAAATTTGAACGAGGTAAAATCCTTGCTTGACAGCCCGTAACAGAAAGGGATAGACAGCGCACCGATCGCAAGATTGGCTACCCCCCACAAAATCCGATCGCCCCTAGTATCTAAAGCAGCCATACCAGCCCTCCCAAAATTGCAACTACAGAAATCAGCGCCAGCCACGGACGGGTGCTCGGCGCAAAAAATGCGAGTACCAGGGCGATCGCACTAAACCCTAAAAGCGCGAGCAATACGCCGAACTGAATCGCTGGGCTGTGCTTGATAAAAAGGGCTAGCAGTAAAGTGGCACTCCATCCCGTTACTAGCCAGCCCAGAAAGATTAAAATTTTAAGATTCATTGCCGCTCTTTTTGCTCCTGGTTGTAAGATGATTCGGCATCAAGTCGAGCTTCTAAAGCTTCTACTCTTTCCACTAATTCTCGAAAAGCATCTTTGACAGTCGCATCAAGATAATTGATTAAAATGCCAACAGAGTGTTCTAACTTTGCGACCCGTTCCCAGTTTTGAGAGTTTTCTGTCAAAGCTTCGGCGAACAATTCGTTCAATGATGGTTTAGTATTTTCTGGTGGATTGTTGCTCATCCCTGCTTCCTCTTTTGTTCAAATACTCCAAACACAACATTGCCAGACTGTTGCCCCTGCGGTGATTGCTGATTGATTCTGGCGATCGCATTACTAATGCTTTCTCGCAATCTGACTATCCAATTTTGATGGTTGGCTTGAGCAACAGCAAACTTTTTAGCATAAAGTTCGTCCTCTTTTTGCAACCGGAAAGGATGCGTTGCTTGTAAGTGGGCTACCTCTTTCCCCGATCGATACCCAATTAAATTGATGTCGTTTTTAGTACGTTGCCCCAGTTTCTGAATTTCGCCTTCGTAAGTTGCCCAAGCTTTTGCCGCCTCTGCCCTTAGTTCAAGCAATTTCTGAGAAAAGTCCAAGCCTTGCTGCCTGCACTTATTCTCTTCTTCAGCTATCTTGACCAGGATTTTAAGGTAGGCTTTCACCAGTTCGTTGAGGCTCTTTTTAAGTTCGAGTTGTT
>JAICRN010000386.1 GCA_025937335.1 Microcoleus sp. TY_ISSM_2_bin.22 | reverse complement strand
GGTTTCGGCGATGGCGAGGCGATCAAGGTTTTCTTCGATTCGATCGGCAATTTTGTGTAAAACTCGCGCCCTATCGGCTGGGGAAGTCTTACCCCACTTGTCTTTCGCAGCGTGGGCGGCATCCAGTGCTAATTCTACATCTTCGACGCTCGATCGGGGGACTTGACAAATTGATTTTCCTGTTATTGGAGAAAGGTTTTCCGAGTATTTCCCTTTCACTGGTGGCACCCACTTGCCGCCGATAAAGTTGTCGTAGCGAGTTTGAAAAATCGACTGACTGCCGGATTGAACTGGTGCTGCTATTACCATTTTCTTACCTAATTAAATTTTATTTTTGCGGACTATCGAAATCTGTTGATTATCAACTATCGTCTATTCTCTGGCACTTTTGTTCTTTAATATACAAAATTTTACATTTTTCAAATATTTGAAATGAACGTTGTTTTTACCTTCGGGGTCGGGCGGGTAGTTAATAAGATTTTTTTGATAAACCGCAGAGTACGCATACGCTGTGGAAGAGAAGAACGAGAGCAGAAAAAGATAGTTTTACAAATTATTTAAATGTGCTATTATATAAATATAAACTAGGCATTTTATCGAAGATACCAATCAAATGCCTGCCTTAAATACCGTTGTTTTTCCTTCCGATATTGAGCCTGGGTCAAAGCCTTTGAATGCAGCCAAAGTCCGGTGGTTCCGCCGCCGGCTGAAAGCTTGGGCCGAGCAAAATTTCCGGGATTTTCCTTGGCGGCGTACCTGCGACCCCTACGCGATTTTAGTGGCTGAGTTCCTGCTGCAAAAAACTACTGCCGCTACAGTGGCTCCGATTTATCAAGAATTTGTCGATCGATATCCGACTCTCTCCGATCTGGCGGCCGCGCCTGCGGAGAAAGTTGCTAGTTTGTTGCAGCCTTTGGGTCTTTTTTTTCGGGCGCAAAAGCTGCAGGAATCGGTGCTGGTTATCCTAGAAAATTATCAGGGAAATGTTCCCCGCACGGAAGCTCAGTTGCTGGAACTTCCCGGAGTTGGCAAGTAAGTAGTTAAGCAAAATTAATTACATAATTATCTCCAAATCCTTTAAGAATTCTTTCTACAGATGAAACAAGAGATGACCAGCTAGAGTAGGCATCTATTTCGAGCCATTGATATTTGATCAACCGCCACAAAATCTCAATTAAATTCTATTCAGGTGAATAAATAGGCAATTCAAATATAGTTAAACCGCGTTCTTTCCATTCTTCAATTTTCTCGAAAATGGCATTAGTAGTATGGATAGAAGCGTCGATCTACTACCAGGGTAAGAGCATCTCAATCAGGCTTGACACAAGGATTTGAGAATAAGCATCATGTATTCCTCACTCATCGCTGCCCGGTTCCTTTTTTGTCTCAAGCTACGGGATAGGGTGGTTTCTTGATTGAGGGCATTAAGGGCCATCCGTCTGACTACCGCCAAATTTCTGCAAGCTATTAAAAGCTCGTATCCGAGATTTATCTTCTTCAAAAGTCACATCTAAAACCCAATGTTCTTTATTTTCAATGCTCCAATGTTCCCGAATAATAGAACCATGTTTTTGAGCATCTACGGTTAAAGAACTTAGATAGAACTGGACTTCATGAGAGGTTCCATTCCACTCTTGTCGAAACCGTTCGACTATAACAACCGTCTGGAGTCCAGCCCATTTATCTTGATTGTAAAGGCATCCAAATTCTGAAACTGGAATGGCCCAAACCCTTCTTTTCTCAATCCGGTTATGCCCTTTTTATACTTGACGGTAATCCGTCATTTTAACTCCATCAAATTGGCGACTTGATTGAATCTCAAACCAAGATTTAACTTGATTATAAAGAGTCTGGTGATTACTTTTTAAGCAAACTACATAATTAGCTTTTTTCTGAATAATCTGTTTAATAATCTCCGTTTGAGTTCCCATTGCATCCATTGTAATAATTGCGCCGGTTACGTCGATTAATTCTAATAGAGCTGGAATTGCTGTCATTTCATTGGAATGGCTGTCTACCTTAACTTGGCCGAGGACTAAACGATTTTTTGAAGCCCACGCTGTCACTAAGGATCGCGAATTAAATAACTTACAATTTTAATTGTTATTGTGGGATGGGCGTCCCGCCCGTGAAAAAAGGACGGGCGGGACGCCCATCCCACAAACTTGTGGAAGTTATTTAATTCTCATTCCTAAATGTAAATTTTTTTTGCCCTGATTGCGGTCACAAGACCCCCGAAGACTTTTTCCGTCAATCGGGATAACTTGGTTAACAACTGAACCGAGATTTTTTTGAACCCATTGAGTTAACTTCTGTTCTAAAATTTGGTGGTCTAATTTTTCAAAAACTCTACGAAACGTATCATGATGAGGAATGCCATTGGCTAATTCTAAAAATTGTTTGAGCCAGGATTGTTTACTTATTCCATAATTTTCCATATCTTCCCATCCGTTACCTCCAGCTATTATCGTTAACAAAGCAATCACGCTTGATATCTTTAAGTAAGTGATATTTAGTACGGTCAACTCTTGGATCTGGTAGAGCATCAAAATAATTCAACAAACCCCCTTCTAGTTCTTGCATAGAAATAGGTTGAGGCTGGGTTTTTATGGTTTTTAATTTAGCACTCGCAACAACGGGGGAAAATCCTTTAGTCATAGAGTATTCATTCCTATTTTCTACTGAGCTTGGGAGTTATTATAGAATCTCTCGGACAAACCGGGCAGCTATAATACTGCACCCTCTTTTTGGGGTCTGTTACATTTGATACCAAATTAGATGCGCTTACCCTGAACAAAGAAACCGGTTTTTTTACCTAATCTCTCGGTTACAACGCGTCTTTTCGTAAACAAACCCGGTTTCTGAGGCCCCATTCGCGGTTTCCAAGCGCAAGTCAGCTAAAAAATCTCCCCAACAATCATCCCCGCCAATAATACAAATCCAACCCAAACATTTTGGCGAAAGATTTGACCGTAAACCGGCTTAGGAATATCTGCTTTTCGGAGTTGACTGTACTGCAAAAACCACAAAATTGCCGCCCCACTAATTGCCATCCAAAAACCAATGTGCAAGTGCAGATTAATTCCCATTGCTGCTAACAAAGCGACTGTACCAACAAAGAAAAAACCCACAGCATTAGTAGCATTATCCCCGAAAAATATCGCGCTGGAATTCACCCCCAAACGCAAATCGTCTTCCCGATCGCTCATCGCATAAACTGTATCAAATCCTAACGTCCACAGCACGACTGCACCCCACAGCAACCAAGTCGCTAATTCTAGTGTTCCAACGGCGGCGCTCCAACTAATTAAAACTGCAAAACCCCAGGCAATTGATAACACTAATTGCGGCACTGGAAAGAATCTTTTTGCCAGCGGATAGCAGATAATTACTGGTACGGCTGCCACACACAGCCAGAAGCTTAAAGGATTGAGATAAAAAGCGAGAATCGCCGCGCAAGCAAAGGAAATTAATGCAACTCCTATTCCAGTTTGCACGGTGAGGGCCCGGGATGCTAGCGGGCGCGATCGCGTTCTTTCTACTTCGGGATCGATATCGCGATCCCACAAGTCGTTGATGACGCATCCAGCCGCACTCGTGGCTAAGGTACCCAGCACAATCACGCCCACCAATGCTGTCGGTGGCCTCCCGTGGGCTGCTAAAAAAACGGCCCAGAGGGCTGGAATCATTAAAATCAGCCTTCCTGCTGGTTTGTCCCATCTCAACAGCCTCACGACGGTTAGCAATGTGGATTCGGGTTGGCGATCGGGCTCTTTAAGCATTTCAATTCTAGATTTGAGATTTTTAACTTTAGATTTTATCAAATTTTAGGCACAATCACTTACTATCTCTGCTGCCGATCGCACTTCTGCCGAAATTTAAAACACGTGAAAGTCTTGACCAATCAGCAGTTCCAAATTTTTGCTAATTTAATAGAATGCCTAACTGGATTCGTGAAATAATCATAAATATCTGTCAACCCCGATACTCCAATGGTTAATTCACTTGCTGCTGCGGAGTCAAATCGCATTATTGCTGCTATTGATATGGGTACTAACTCGTTTCACATGGTGGTGGCGCGCATCGATCCGAAATTGCCGGCATTTACGATTATTGCTAGAGAAAAAGATACGGTTCGCTTGGGCGATTGCGAGGCTAAGACAGGGCGCTTGAAGTCCGAGGTTATGGAAAGGGCGATCGCCACTCTGAGCCGCTTTCAAGATATTGCTAAAACTTTTAATGCTGAACAAATTATCGCTGTTGCTACGAGTGCTGTTCGAGAAGCCCCTAACGGGCGGGATTTTCTGAAAAAAGTTGCTGACGAATTAGACCTGAATGTGAGTTTAATTTCCGGTCAGGAAGAAGCGCGGAGAATTTATCTCGGCGTTCTTTCCGGTATGGAGTTTAACAATGAGTCGCAGGTGATTATTGATATTGGCGGCGGTTCTACTGAGTTGATTTTAGGAGACAGTTCTGAGTCTCGCTGTCTCACCAGTACAAAAATTGGTGCTGTGCGCTTAACAGGAGAATTTGTCAAAACCGACCCGATTAGCAGGGAGGAGTTTGCTTATTTGCAAGCTTATATTCGGATTTCGCTGGAAAGACCGATCGACGAATTACGCTCCCAATTCCATGATGGCGAACCTCTGCGCTTGATCGGCACTGCTGGAACCATCGAAACTCTGGCTGCAATTAACGCTCGCGAAAAGTTGGGAGCAGTGCCGAGTCCGCTAGCCGGATATCAGTTAAGTTTAAAAGATTTACGCGATTTAGTCAATCGCTTTCGCAAACTTTCTTATGCCGAAAGATTGGCAATTCCTGGAATGTCGGACAAGCGGGCCGAAATTATTCTGGCAGGCGCTTTGATTTTGCAGGAAGCTATGACACTATTAGGAATTGAATCGCTGACTGTTTGCGATCGCTCTTTACGAGAAGGCGTAATTGTTGACTGGATGCTGACCCACGGTTTAATTGAAAACCGCTTGCGCTATCAAGGTTCAATCCGCCAGCGCAGCATTCTGCATATGGCTGACAAATATCAAGTCAATTTAGAACAAAGCGAAAGAACCGCAGCATTTGCGCTCAATTTGTTCGACCAAACTCAAGGAATTCTGCACAATTGGGGCAGCGAAGAACGGGAGTTGCTGTGGGCGGCTGCGATTCTGCACAATTGCGGTTTGTACGTCAGTCATTCGGCCCACCACAAGCATTCTTACTATTTAATTCGCAATGGTGAGTTATTAGGCTACACGGAAACAGAAATTGAAGTAATTGCCAATTTAGCTCGCTATCACCGAAAAAATCCTCCGAAAAAAAAGCATGAAAATTTTTTAATTCTTCCCAAAAAATACCGAGAATTAGTTAGTAAACTGCATCCTTTTCTGCGGTTGGCTGTGGCTTTAGATAGGCGACAAGTTGGGGCTATTGCTGATTTTAAATGCGAACACCGTCCGGAAGTTCGAGAGTTTCATTTGCGGCTGCAACCGCTCAATTCCGGAGATGATTGCGCTTTGGAACTGTGGAGTTTAGATTATAAAAAGCCGTGTTTTGAAGATGAGTACAATCTCAAATTAGTGGCAACTTTGGAACCCACTTTTGTTCCAGTTTAAATAAGAAGCAGAGCCTGGAAACGAGAAACTGTAAGGTGCGCAGCGCGCACCTTACCCGTAACCCCGGAACGAGAATCATCTAAAATATTAGGAGCGATCGCCAATTTCAGCATATAATAGAACAATGTCAAATCCCTTACTTTCCCT
>JAICRN010000457.1 GCA_025937335.1 Microcoleus sp. TY_ISSM_2_bin.22 | reverse complement strand
AGGGTGATCGCCTCGGGGAAACCTTTTTTAGGCATTTGTTTGGGTTTGCAAATTCTGTTTGAAAGTTCCGAAGAAGGCGTAGAACCGGGATTGGGGGTTATTGCGGGAAAAGTGCGCCGATTTCGCTCGGAACCGGGTTTGACAATTCCGCACATGGGATGGAATCAATTGGAATTTACTCAGCAGAATTTGCCGCTGTGGGAAAAATTACCGTCCGATCCTTGGGTTTATTTCGTGCATTCTTATTATGTCGATCCAGTTGATTGGGAAGTGCGATCGGCAATTGTGACTCACGGTAGTCAAAACGTGACGGCGGCTATAGCTAAAGACAATTTGATGGCCGTGCAATTTCACCCGGAAAAGTCTTCGAGTACGGGATTGCAAATGCTGTCAAATTTTGTCATTCAGGTGAGGGAAAAAGTCGCCGCTTAGGGGATTTGTGCAAAACCCGGTTTGTGGTATAAACCGGGTGTTTATAGTTTTATATGATACCAGTTTTAATAAAAAATGCAACTGTAAGTCTGCACCAAATTCATATTTAGTCAGTCATCCCCAATCTAAAATCTAAAATCTAAAATCTAAAATTGTATGAGTCTGAGAATCAGTGGCAACCGCCAAATCAAAACTCTGCCGGGACTCGCAACTCGCCCTACACCTTCGCGAGTCAGAGAAGCTTTATTTAATATTTGGCAAGGGACGATCGCAGATTGCAGATGGCTTGACATTTGTACCGGCAGTGGTTCGATGGGTGCAGAAGCTTTGTGTCGGCAAGCCGCGAGTGTCACTGGCATCGAACAGTCGGCGAAAGCTTGTGCGATTATCCGCGAAAACTGGGAGCAAGTAGCAGACTCGTCCCAAACATTCCAAATACTGCGGG
Source organism: Microcoleus sp. TY_ISSM_2_bin.22 (assembly GCA_025937335.1). Lineage (GTDB taxonomy): Bacteria > Cyanobacteriota > Cyanobacteriia > Cyanobacteriales > Microcoleaceae > Microcoleus. The sequence continues at coordinate 4,119 of JAICRN010000457.1, read as the reverse complement.
GAAACGCGACGGCGAAGTTGGCGGCACTAGCGGGGCAGCAGTTCGATCGCATTTACTTCGATCCGCCCTACGCTAGCGACTTGTACGCACCTGTGTTAAACACGATCGCCAGCCAAGAAATGCTAGCACCAAACGGCGAAATCGCGATCGAACACAGCCCGGAGCGATCGACACAACCGATTTCCGGCCTAGAAATTTGCCGCCATAAAATATACGGCAATACAGCATTAACCTTCTATACCCGCAGTGGCTGAGAGGCTCAAACAGCAGCAGCGTCAATCGATTTTCGATTTTCGATTTTCGATTGACTTGCGCGAGATAAATGCTCTTTCTTGAGGATTTTCGATTTTCGATTGATTCCACGGATAAATCACGTGGCGGGTACCACCTTTGAAATTCGCGGTCAAGCCTGGAGGCAGAAAGAAACCGGGTTTCCGGGCGTTGGCGCGCCCGGGACTAAAAGTTTTTCCCTTGGATACAATACAAATTTTTCCGATGAAGCTAAGCTTTGTGCGTAGGTTGTCAGAGCAAGTTGCCTCAGCAATCGACGAAATAAATGGAGTTTAGGCTGAAAATAAAGCTTTCAGTTGTAACATGAACCCAAAGTGTGAGTGTGAATATTCCTAAAGGAGTGAATATGGTTCAGACACCTTCGCGCCCTCGTGGCAGCGAGTTTCCGGCTGCTAACTCGGTACAGCCAGTCAAACGCGATACGATTCTGGTGGGAGATAGCCTCTCCCTGCCAAATACCAAACTCTTCGGCACAGACGGCATTCGCGGGAAAGTTGGAGAATTGCTGAATGCCCCCCTAGCCCTGCAAGTGGGCTTCTGGGCTGGACAAGTTCTACGCCAAAATACCCCCAACCAGGGGCCTGTGATTTTGGGGCAAGACAGCAGGAATTCCAGCGATATGCTGGCAATGGCACTGTCAGCGGGTTTGACGGCCGCCGGTTTGGAAGTGTGGAATTTGGGATTGTGCCCCACTCCCTGCGTTGCTTATCTGGCAAGCGTTTCGGAGTCTGTCGGCGGAGTGATGATTTCGGCCAGCCACAATCCCCCAGAAGACAACGGCATTAAATTTTTCGGCTCAAACGGCTTCAAGCTGTCGCAGCATTTGCAGGAACAAATCGAAGCGGGAATCCGGGGGGCAAAGGTTCCGGTTGCTAGCTTGGCTTGGGGACACCACTACCATCGGTCTGAGTTGGTTAAAGATTATGCCACTTCGCTCTGTGATTCGCTGCAAAAGATGAATTTGGAGGGAATGCGGATAGTTTTGGATTTGGCTTGGGGGGCCGCTGCGGGTTTGGGGCCGGCGGTGTTCGCGCAAATGGGGGCGGAGGTGATCTGTTTGCACGACTCTCCTGATGGCGATCGCATTAATGTTAACTGCGGTTCTACTCATCTCGACTGTTTGCAAGCGGCGGTTTTGGAACACAATGCTGATTTGGGATTTGCTTTTGACGGCGATGCCGATCGAGTTTTGTGTGTTGACAACCAAGGTCGAACGATTGACGGCGATTACATTCTTTATTTGTGGGGCCGGCAGTTGCGCGACTCGGAACAGTTACCGTCCAATTTAATTATTTCTACTGTAATGGCTAACCTCGGCTTCGAGCGAGCTTGGGAAGAATTGGGGGGCAAACTAACGAGAACGAACGTGGGAGATCAGTACGTTCACGCTGAAATGCAGCGCACTGGTGCGATGTTGGGCGGCGAACAGTCGGGACACATTCTTTGTCCGCATTACGGTGTCAGCGGCGACGGTTTGCTGACAGCTTTGCATTTGGCTTCGCTGGTGCGCCAGTCCGGGCAATCTTTGGCACAATTGGTCAGTGGCAGTTTCCAAACTTATCCGCAGTTGTTGCGAAATATTCGGGTGGACGATCGCGAAAAACGCCTGAAATGGCACGAGTGCGAGGCAATGCAAAGTGCGATCGAACGTGCTACAACGGCAATGGGAGAACAGGGACGGGTTTTGGTTCGCGCTTCTGGCACTGAACCGCTAATCCGAGTTATGGTGGAAGCTGCCAGCGCCGAATTGGCTAATTTCTGGACTGAAAATTTAGTTTTAGCCGTTCAGCAACACATAGCTATCTGATGGAAATGGGGAATTAATCTGAAGGCAGAAGGGAGAAGCAAGAAGGAATAAGGAATAAGGAAGAATAAAGAAGCCTCTAGAGAAATATAGGGGATATTAAAACCAATTTCTCATTCTTTATTCCCTCTTCCTTATTCCCTCTCTCCTCAATAACTAAATCTTTCTTTCTTCATTTCCCCATTTCTGATTGTATGAACACCAAATCAATTCAAAATGGGCGGCTGCATCGAATTTCGTTAAAAATTTTAATTGTCGTCATATTAATAACAGGGATATTTTTTCGCTTTACTAATCTGGATTGCAAAGTCTACTCGTTCGACGAATCTATCACCTCGCTGCGAATCTCTGGCTACACCTGGACGGAAATGGTGCAGCAAGATTTTCAAGGAAAAATAATTAGCGTCGAATATTTGCAGCAGAAATACCAACAGATAAATTCCGAAAAAACTTGGCTGGATACTGTTAAAGGTTTAGCTACAGAAGAACCTCAACTGTCGCCGCTGTATTTTATTTTAGCCCGATTTTGGGTGCAGTTGTTCGGCCCGCAAGTGGGGACTGTCAGAAGTCTTTCAGCTTGGATTAGTTTGTTAGTTTTCCCCAGCGTTTATTGGCTGTGCTGGGAATTATTTCGCTCTGCGCCTGCGGGATGGATGGCTGTTACAATCGTCGCTGTTTCACCCTTTCACGTCTTGTACGCGCAAGAGGCAAGACCCTACATGATGTTTGCAGTCCTCGTCTTGCTGTCGAATGCAATTCTGCTGCGGGCGTTAGCGAAGCCCGCCCCTACCGGGGCTACGCCAACGAAGAGGATCGCCCTACAAAATTCTCCGATCACATCTAAATTGAGCAAGGCTGTTTGGTCTATTTATGCGATCGCCCTGACTTTAGGACTGTATTCTAGTTTATTATTTTTTTTAGTAGTATTCGCCCACGGTATCTATGTAATTATTAAGGAAAATTGCCGTTTTGGCAAAACATTAATTACTTATTTAGTAACTACCGCGATAGCAATAATTCTTTTTGCTCCTTGGATTTGGGTGTTACTGGAGAACGCGCCAAAAATCGAGGCAACAGTAGGCTTGCCCCGCCTTACCTTGTCTTTGATGTCTTCACTTAAACCTTTAATTCTCATCACCTGCCGAATGTTTATCGACACGCATTGGGCGGGCGGAATTATCAAATTAGGTGCAAGCGGTATTGCTACCGATTTAATACGACTGATTGTAGTGACCGTATTACTGTTAGCGATCGCAAATTCAATATACTCGCTCTGCCGCTCAACTCCCAAACGAGTTTGGCTGTTTGTCTTGACAGCGATCGGAATTACAGCGATAGTATTGATAGCAGTGCGAGGCGTTGCCGATCGCTATCTTGTTCCCTATATTTTAGCAATCCAGATAGCTGTTGCCTATTTATTCACCGCTAAAATTACAATCGCCACCAATCCCCGACAAAACAAACTGTGGCAGATCGGTTTAATAGCGCTAATATCGAGTGGAATAGTTTCTTGTACCCTCAGCTCACAGTCGCAACTTTGGTGGAACAAGTATCCTTCTAGCACTAAGTACAATCCCCAAATAGCAGCGATTGTCAATCAAGCCAAAAAACCTTTAGTAATCACTCATGGAGGGAACAACATCACAGGGAAAATACTGTCTGTCAGCTATCTGCTGAAGCCCCAAGTACAACTTTTGCTGGCAGTTAAACCCGAGCAAGTTAAAATTCCTGATGGTTTTAGCGATGTATTTCTCTACCGAGCTACAGAAGCATTGCAATTTGAACTAGAAAAAGTGCAAAAGTATAAAATTACACCAATTTACAAACCGGGTGATGTCTGGCTGTGGCGTGTAGAGAAATAAGGAAAGTGGCAAGTGCACATGATGATTTCTGTTGTGATACCTACCTACAACCGCGAGCAACCTCTGCGAGAGACATTGGCGGATGCAATTCTGCAAAATTACCCGAATTTTGAAGTGCTGGTAATCGATCAAACTCGCAACCACGAATTAGAAACTCAAGTT
>JAICRN010000073.1 GCA_025937335.1 Microcoleus sp. TY_ISSM_2_bin.22 | reverse complement strand
TTTGCGACCTCCTAATTGAGGATTCACTCTATAAAAAAACCAATCCGTAAACCTATCCACAGCTTGAGTGCGTGATTCATAATCGCGCGCTGTAGCACTATCTAGATTGGAACCACCGAGTACAAGGGATATAGCTAACGCACACACCCCTAAAAACTTCGATATTGACTTAATTGAAAGTGATTTAATTAGCACGATTAAACCAATAAAAATTATGAATTTTCCCGATATAGCTGGTGATAAATCTTTCATTGCCATCCATCTCTAGAACAAGAACTTCCTCCTGTTTTAGGTACGAGAGTAGATAAACACCAATAATTTTTACCGTCAAACACAACGCCTTTTTTGATATATTGTAACTCAGAGAGAGGTTGCCACGGTCGCTCGATATTAGACTCGTCATAATATCGATATTGTTTTCCCTTGACCTCTAAACCCTGAGCCGAACCTCCCAACCAATAACGACCTTCTTGAATTATGTTTGATGACGATTCTTGTTGATTGCTATCTGTCTTTTTCTCAATCCACCAATTTCTCACAAAACGTTTTGTATTTTCAGAACCTCTTGTCGTAGCGACTATAACTAGCAGTTCTCCTTGTTGATTGATAAACTCAAAACGACAAGGCCCCTCTCCTGTACCCGAACAATCCTTAATCTCTTTATATCCCAAATCAAATAGCTCTTTAACAGAACGATCTCTGAGGTTGGGTTGACCCTGTAAGCTTGGCTGCCACCGTTGTTGAATCAGGATTTGACGCGCCTCTTTGTATGGCATACCTTGTTGAAGAGGTATTTTTTTTGGGGCATTTACAGAATTTTCAAGGCTGACTATAACTTTTTTATTGAAAGCCTCGATTGTTAATTTTTTTTCTGGATTATTCAGGTATTTTTTTTTACTTGTATCGATGTTTGCACTATTTATGCTGGGAACTTGTTGCTGTGGGGCAGCACCGGCAAAACTTGTATATCCAATAGCGATTAGTCCCATCAATGGTGCAATTATTCTGGTTGTAATAAGAGTGCGATCGCATATCCAACTTTTCATACTCATCGGTTAAAAACCTTTCTTTTTACAGCGTTGTGTAAGAATGACCTCTACTGTAAGAGTTATCTTCGATCGATGCTGCGGTGTAAGGCGATCGAGTCTCACAGTCCACAATTGGAAATATACATTTCGCGTCGAATTGCTGACCATTCACTAATGCCGATCCGATCGCTTTTGGGAATTGGCTGTCCGGTGCGTTGAGGATGGCGGCTGTAAAAAATTGTATCTGCAAGTAAATCGTAGGTTTGTTCGTAGGTTTCGCCGTTAATGGTGGTGAATTCCCATCCTGTATCTCCTGGGGCGGGCCTAAAGCAGACTTCTTGTACCGACTTGACTCGCGGATCGATCGCTTCGCGCAATCTCCGCCATTGATTGCTATATTCGCGATCGCCAGCTTGGAGTTTGCGATTGTTTAACTGAGGATTAACCCTGTAGAATAAGAAATCGGTCAATCGATCGACGGCTTGTTCTCGCGATTCGGCTTTGGCTAGATTGGGGCTGATGAACGCAAGGGCGATCGCCAGAGCACCAACCATTGAAAATCTTGAGACAGACTTAATTGATAACGACTTGACTAGCATATTGATTTGGTGTTAATTTCTACCGCCATCCCAACCACCTGAGCACGGGCACAACTAAATAATGACTTACTCCCAAACAAAGCCCGATCGCACTTCCCAACAAACCAAAAAACACAATTGAACCCCAAATTTGCAGCCAGCCGAAGCTCACGTTAGACAGTGACAAAATCCCCAAGAAACTCCCCGGAAAAATGTTCCAAGCATTCAGAAACAGAAACATTCCCGTCGAGCAAACAGCCACAAACAAAGCGTGAACTAATTGATGGCTGCGCAAACCCATTCCCACAGTCACAGAGGCGATCGCAAAAGCTCCCAAAATAACCCCCTGCACGCCGCTAGAAGCTGTTGCTTCCATCCAGCACAAACCCGCCAACAAATAGCCCTGAGCTCCCATCAATCCAGACAGCCAATACTGTTTTTGCTGGCGAAAACTCCCCGCATCCGTCAAACCGATCGCAGTTCCCAACCCCGCAAATCCAAACAGCAGGACTTCCGGCCCCACAGCGAAAGTCATGTTAGGCATTAATTGCTGCAAACCTTCATTCAGAAAACTGGCAATTTCCGGGCCTAGAGGCGAAGCATAGCCCAAAACCAAACCGCCGATCGCCCCCGCACTTCCCCCAACGCCGCCGAGCACCATTTCCCAGCCTGTATCCAGAGAAGCTACCACGATTTGGGCGATCGCGCCGAACAGCAAAACCGTCAAATTTGCCGTTTTTTGCGCCCCCGCCACCACTACTTGCCGGCAGAATTCTACAATAGCTTGACCCATTGGGGCGAGCGCGATTTTGCCCTTACTCCTAGCATAAATCTCCTGCAAACGCGCCCGAAGATCGCCGGCAGTCGCCGGACGCTGCTGCACGTTCGATCGCACCATATCGTCCAACAAATTCGCCAAAGCCGGACTCACAGATACAATGTGGCGCCACCGCAATTCTCCCGTCATCGGATCTTCAATTTCCGCCGGATACTTCCCCGTCAGCAAGTGAATGCAAGTCCGCCCCAGGGCATAAAAATCCGTCGCCGGCACTACACCGCCTCCCGCAATTTGTTCCGGGGGACTGTACCCGGGCGAAATCAACCGCGTCGAACTCCGAGAATCTTTCCCCACGGATTCGACACCACCCATTTGTTTAACTCCCCCAAAGTCGATCGCCACCAATTGCAGTCCGCCCAAACCCTTGCTTAGCAAAACTTGGGGCGATTCCGGGTCTCGCAGCATCAAATTTGAGGGTTTAATGTCGCGGTGAACTATCTGACACCTGTGCAACTCCTCTAAAATTTCCACAGCTTGACTCAGCCAACTAAACACCCATTCCTGCGGACATCCTTGGGGGTGATCGTCGAGAACCTCTTCTAAAGTTTTGCCGTGAATCTTTTCCATTACCAAACAAGGCATCCGCCTCGCCGCAGGATTTCCCTCCCCGCCTGCAAAATTTTGGGTTTGGACGTGAAAATAACCGTCAGGCTCGACTCTAGGGACGCCGGGGTGCCGCAAAAGTGCCAAAACCCAAGCTTCTTGCTCGAACAGTTTCAGCGCTTTCGGGGAAGTTTCGAGCAACACTTTCAGGACGCGCTCGGTTTCAGTTTCTGTGTCCCAAACTGTGAAAATCGCTGCAAAACCCCCGGAACCGAGGCCTTGTAGAGGCACGTAGCGATTTTTTAACCGCAGCGGAGCCCCGCAACTATGACAAAAATTGTTGCCCCAAGTCTGAGGGTAGGGCCTTGGGCAATCTGGATTGATGCAGTGGACGGCTTTTGAAGGGGGGTGAGGCACAACCAGAGTAAAAATGGGGCTAAATATCCATAGTAGACTTACGTGCAGCTAACCCAGAAACCCGGTTTTCAGCGAGGTTAAATGGCTGTAACGAGGTATTTGGTTTGAGAAACAAGGTTGCTGCACAAGTCCTGTCCATATTATGTGCTATGCTGTCGATTTTTGAGTTGGCAGTTTGGGAGTCACGGGATTTTAGATTTTGGATTTTAGATTGCTACATACTCAATTGCAGTTGAGATCGATCTCAACTGCCAACCACAACTTTAGGTATTTCTAACTAATTACCCCTGACCCATTAACAATTACCCATTACCAGTTATCAATTGTGATTTTTAAGTATTAAATTCTTTACATATAGGGTATTTTTATCCTGTTCTGCTCGCTGCACCCGATTTTTCGCTAGCTCAAAATTCCTCCCCTCTCTGCGATCCCCAGCGTTTCCTCGTACATCCTTCGCCGCTTGCATTTTATAAGATATGTTACAAATATTTTCCTAATGTAAAGCCAAATAAATAATACTTATGATGATTAAAAGAATATTAAAATTTGAGAGTGCCACTTTGTTGATATATTTTTAACAGCCTGCGATCGGGCAAAAAAATTAAGCGAATACTAGGAAGCGAGATATGGCTTACGCGCAAACCCAAACTCAATCAAAGGCTGGGTATAAAGCCGGAGTTCAAGACTATAAACTAACGTATTACACGCCGGACTACACCCCAAAAGATACAGATGTGTTGGCGGCTTTCCGGGTAACACCGCAGCCGGGAGTACCCCCTGAAGAAGCAGGCGCTGCTGTGGCTGCTGAATCTTCTACAGGTACATGGACGACTGTTTGGACTGACCTCCTGACCGACCTCGACCGCTACAAAGGTCGCTGCTACGACATCGAGCCAGTTCCCGGTGAAGACAACCAATACATTTGCTTCATTGCTTATCCTTTGGATTTGTTTGAAGAAGGTTCAGTCACCAACTTGCTGACCTCTTTGGTGGGTAACGTGTTCGGTTTCAAAGCTCTGCGCGCTCTGCGGTTGGAAGACTTGCGGATTCCCATTGCTTACCTGAAAACCTTCCAAGGCCCTCCTCACGGTATTACCGTTGAGCGGGACAAATTGAACAAGTACGGTCGTCCTTTGCTGGGCTGTACAATTAAACCCAAATTGGGTCTGTCTGCTAAGAACTACGGTCGTGCCGTTTACGAAGTTCTGCGCGGCGGTTTGGACTTCACCAAAGACGACGAAAACATCAACTCGCAACCGTTCATGCGCTGGCGCGATCGTTTCTTGTTCGTTCAAGAAGCTATTGAAAAAGCTCAAGCAGAAACCGGCGAAGTCAAGGGCCACTACCTGAACGTAACCGCCCCCACCTGCGAAGAAATGATGGAGCGGGCTGAGTTCGCTAAGGAAATCAAAACCCCCATCATCATGCACGACTACCTGACCGGTGGTTTCACTGCTAACACCAGCTTGGCCAAATGGTGCCGCCGCAACGGTGTGTTGCTGCACATTCACCGCGCCATGCACGCCGTGATCGACCGTCAGAAGAACCACGGTATCCACTTCCGCGTACTTGCCAAGTGCTTGCGGATGTCCGGCGGCGACCACCTGCACTCCGGTACAGTTGTGGGCAAACTCGAAGGCGAAAAAGGCATCACGATGGGCTTCGTAGACTTGATGCGCGAAGACCACATCGAACAAGACCGCGCTCGCGGTATCTACTTCACCCAAGATTGGGCTTCCATGCCCGGTGTCATGCCGGTTGCTTCCGGCGGTATCCACATTTGGCACATGCCTGCTTTGGTGGAAATTTTCGGCGACGACTCCTGCTTGCAGTTTGGTGGCGGTACATTGGGACACCCTTGGGGTAACGCACCTGGTGCAACTGCTAACCGCGTTGCTTTGGAAGCTTGCGTCCAAGCTCGTAACGAAGGTCGCAACCTGATGCGCGAAGGCGGAGACATTATCCGCGAAGCTTGCCGTTGGAGCCCTGAATTGGCCGTTGCTTGCGAACTGTGGAAAGAAATCAAGTTCGAGTTTGAAGCAATGGATACCGTCTGATGATTTTGGGTTAAAGATTTTAGGTTTGAGATCGCAAACTTGCTGGGAAGTCTTTATCTTTGAAGAAGATTTACAAGTAAGTTTGCATCCAAAATCTAAAATCCAAAATCTAAAATTTGAGGGGGCTGGGGTCAAAATGGATCTCAAACAAGTTGCGAAAGACACCGCTAAGGTGCTGGCAAGTTACCTAACCTATCAATCCGTGCGGATGGTGGTCGCTCAGTTGAGCGAAACCAATCCTCCTCTGGCAATCTGGTTGAACGACTTTTCCACTAAGGCCAAAATCCAAGACGGAGAAGCTTACATTCAAGAACTGCTGTTGGAAAATCAAGATTTGGGATTTCGGATCATGACTGTCCGGGAGTATCTCGCTCATGATGTAGTGGAATTTTTGCCGGAGATGGTTCGCACTAACATTCAACAGGCGAATATGGAACACAGGCGCCAGCATTTGGAGCGAATCACGCAACTTAATTGGTCTCTCCCTAGCAGCAATCCTGAAAGTTCAATTGATTCTGAACCGAATCTGGATAATTTGTCCAGTTGAGCGATCGACTTGTTCGATCGAACACACACCTTAGAGATACCAAAAATGAAGACTTTACCTAAAGAGCGCCGTTACGAAACTCTGTCTTATTTGCCCCCGCTGACAGACGCGCAAATTGCCAAGCAACTCCAGTACATCCTGGATCAAGGCTACATTCCCGGCGTAGAATTCAGCGAAAGCTCTGCCGCTGAAATGCACTATTGGACTCTGTGGAAGTTGCCTTTGTTTGGTGCAAAATCACTGCCGGAAATCATGACAGAAATTCAAGCTTGCCGTCAAGAATATCCCCAGTGCTACATCCGCGTGATGGGTTTTGACAACGTGAAGCAGTGCCAAGTGCTCAGCTTCATCGTCCACAAGCCTAACACCAGAGGCTACTAAAAAGTATTGGCTGGCTAATCTAACTTTTAGGTTAACAGTCATTTCTGATTGGAGGCGGGGAATCTTCCCTGCCTCTTTTTTTAGGTTCGCAGTAAGGAATGCAAGTTCTTCTTCTTCCTTCTGCTATAGCTTACAAATAGCTTTTAAAACTTGCAGCAACAAAATTGAAGGTTCGGGTTCCATCAAAGTCAAAAATGGCATTAGCTGATAGGTTGGGGGATTTCCTCTGCGGATATTGACAAACTGATAAAACTCTCCGCTAGTTACCAATCCCCAAACAGACTCTTGATATTCTAAACTTTTAGAGGCGTAAGTTAGAAGTTGGCGCAAACCAGCGCGGGGAGCAATTAGACTATTTTTAGATTCTATTACTAAAATCCAAAATGGTATATCAGCGGCAATTTGTTTCTCTTTATTGATTGCTAAAATGTCAACTCTGCCTGTAATCGTTGTGTCTTCATCTTCTATAGTTATGTTAGCAATGTCTTGTTCTAGACTCATCTTGATTGGGCGGCGGTAGAAGCCAGCCAATCGCATTAAGGGAAACGTAGTTAAAGCCTGTACCAGTCCTTCAGAGACTCTTTCCACTGAGAGGTATTCGCGAAAATCGTTGCGGATTTGGGCGAGTTCTAACTGTTCTATCTCTGTTAAGGATTCTAAGGATAAAAAATTTGTGTACGTGTCATTATTAAGCTGCTCTTAGAATTTCAAAAATTGACTGACTTCACCGAGAGTTATATTTTTGGCGTTAATAGTTGTTGTCATGTTAGATAGGAATTTATTTTTTTAGTTATGATTATAACATAGAGATTGTGATAGTCAATTTGTACCATTCTTAGGAACAGGCAAGATGCCTGTTCCACGACATATTAATTTTTTTGTGGGGGCGGGCAAGATGCCCGCCCATGAAAGTGACAAATGGGATAACTGCGAACCTAATCTATCCTTTCCATCACAATTCCATCAACTATTTCATAACCCCAATTAGAGTTGCGATTTGCCAACTGCTCGGCCATATCGCATTCGCCTAAATTGCAGAGTTCAACTAACTTTTGATATCCTTCATCTCTTTCTCGCTGCAATCTTGACCGCCGCAGTTGTTCCCTCTCTTCCTCAGAAGGATTTGGCCGCTCTTCCCCCAGCGGATTGATTTCGCTAATTCGTTTCATATCCGCCTCATTAAAAAGGGATTGATTCGACTATTTCACCGTCAACTATTTCGTAGCCCCATTCTGGGTTGGCAGCGATTTGTTTTTCAACTATACTGCGACCGAGAGGAGTTTGGTAAGCTTTTTGCAAAGAGGAAATACTGGGGATTTCGGCGGTTGCTGGTGGTTCTTTTAGTTCGATGTTTGGCGGTTCAGCAATTGTTTCAGATGTGGATTGATTGAGGGCTAATTGCGGCGCGATCGCCCCTAACTTCCGCATAACGCTATCCTTGGTGATTTGCGGTTTTTCGTTGAAGGAAGAGGGCAGATATGGTGTGTCAACGCCCTGGTTTTTGGCTTTGAGTGCATCATCGGCAAGGCGATCGCACTTTCGCAAAAATCCCTCCCACAAATCCTTGCCCAAAACAGGGTTTCTCAAGTCAGCACGGGCTTTAGATACTGCGGCTTCTAGCGGTTCGCCTTTGTGGATGTAATACTGAATTCGCTCTTCTTCAAAAGCAGGATAAGGCACTTCCGGCTCGATTTCCCAGTCCCGCTTGACTTTCTGACTTTCTCCTAACGGAATTCCGGCGATAAATTCCTCCCAAAAAGTCGAGGTTAAGCCTTTTGTCATGCTGTCAATAATTTTAAATGCCCATCCAGAAGGATTGCCGAATCCTAAATTACGCTCTTTAGCATATGCTTCTAAAGCTCGCTGAAAATTGTGCAGTTGTTCTTGGGAATTCCAAGGGCCGCTAAATCGGTAATTCGGGGTGACAGCAACGGCTATTTGTTGGCGGGGTTGCCCGAAATATTTGTCAGTTTTAACTGCATGATTTGGGGGTGATGTTTCGCGGAAGATTTCTACAGGGTGATTCTGGCTTTCGCGGCTTATCTCTGTTATAATATCTGGTGGCTGCGGTGTCCAAAAGTTATTAAGTTTTTCCTCGAAAGCATCAATGTCCGCCCAAATTTCAAGGGTGTCGGTGTTGGGATTTGTTAATTTTTCTTTCAGGAGCGATCGTACTTTGAGCAGGCGTCTCGCTAATTCCTGTTCTTCCTGATTTAAACCAGTGGCTTTTTCAATTTCGCTGCTGTTGGTTTTCACCCATTCGCCGGAGTTGGACTGTTTTGATTGCCATTGTAATAATTGGCAAAGAAAAATGCTCGCCGCTACTCCGCCGGTAATTGTGGCAAGTTTGGGATAGTAGATGGCGGGATTTCCGAGATTTCCTAAAAATATTCCTATTTTCATTTTGTATATTCCTAAGTCCCGTAATAGTAGGGTGCGGCGAAGAGCATCTTACCTCGACTAAACTAGCATTGAGAAACTTAAGATTTTCTTTAAGCTTCTGTCTGTTCCCGACTGAATGGAGTTCCTAGAGTAAAAACGGGGATCGCTTATTCGATCGCCTGATTGACACGACTGAATTAAACGTAATAATAAATTATTTACTGTACAAATCCTCCCAAAATGAATCCAGAACGCCAAGAGGCTTATTTGAACTTAATCGAGCGAGTGCTTACTTGCCCCAACGGCCAAGAACCAGAGGTTTTGAGTTCCTGTTCCGATTTAATTGATGCGGGATTTGTGCAAATGCTAATCCAGATATCGGCTTCAATGGCCCGCGAAGGTGACGAAGATACTGCTAATTTTTTAGTGCAACTTGCTCGTTTGCTGGGGAAATCTTTGGGTTTGTCGCCGGATTTGAGGTCGGCTGGTTACAGTAATGCAAAGGGTTAGAGAAGAAGTGCGATCTCGCCTCGGGATATTATGTTTTATACCAAATCTGCGTTAAAAATCCCTAATATTGGGCGATTAAAATCGCTCGAGAGTCAGACTTTCGTCCGCCTAAGCGCTTGCGCGCAGCCACGCGCCTTCGCGGACTGAGAATAAACGGGATTTTTTAACCCAGATTTAGTATGATGTTTTATCAAATGGGGGCTACCTTAACTGCATCGATGGTTTTACAGTTGATATTCGAGAGGCTCGCAAAAATCATTCACCCCAGTTTTAAACACATAAATAATCACTGAAGTTACCAAAATATCCGGGCAAATTTTTGCGGCAACTAAATCTCTAAAGGCTGCATTTAATTGTCCGTTTGTCAACTCTTCTTTAATCTCTGATTTGCAGATAGCAACGCGACATCTTTTGGCCAATCCATCCAACCAATTTTCAGATATATTAGGTTCTTGTCCGGCTTGAATGGCTAGAGATATCGCTGCATCTTCGATGTCACCTTCGCAATCTTCGATTTCGTCTAAGGCTTTTAGGGCTTCGGGATATTCCGCTAATTGCGAGCGAAATTGGGCAATTTCTTGTGAGGTAATAATCACCATATTATTTTCCTGTGTTTTCTGCTGGCGGGAGCAGCTTAGCAATTAAAGTTGATATTATAGCATTTTTTTGATTGAGGGTGGAATTGGGCGAGGGAACTTAATTACATTTTCAACTAAAATTTTGCACTTCGCAATAGTCGGCCTGGGGTTTAAACAGGTGTCAAAGCTTAAGTATTCTTGCAGAGGACTGATGTTAAATGCGATCTATATCTGGCATTTTCACCATGGTCGGCCTGGGGTTTAAACCCGTCTGAAAGCTTAAGTGCTGTTGCAGAGGACTGATGTTAAATTAGATTATTTTCGTCCGTCATTGACAAAAAGTGGCGCTAAAATAGGTTTGCAGAACTCATATTTCTAGGGAGTTAGGAAAAATGACAACAGTTACTTTAAACTTAGATACTGTCGAATTAACAGACGAACAGTTTTACCGTTTGTGCCAGATGAATCGAGATTGGCAATTTGAACGGACAGCTAAAGGAGAAATTATCATTATGTCACCAGTAGGCGGAGTCAGCGGCAATCGAGAAGCCGATTTAATTACAAATTTGGGCTTGTGGAACCGTCAAACCCAGCTAGGGAGAGTGTTTAGTTCTTCGACAATTTTTCGCTTGCCAAATAATGGCAATCGCTCTCCAGACGCCGCTTGGGTTAGCTTGGAAAGATGGTCTGCTTTAACAGCAGAAGAACAAGAGAAATTTCCGCCGATTTGTCCTGATTTTGTCATTGAATTGCATGAAGCGAAGCTATCCCGAAGGGAATCGGGCACAGACCCGCTGCGGCCGCTTCAGGAGAAAATGCAGGAATATCTAAACAGCGGTTTACGCTTGGGTTGGCTAATTAATCCTCAAGACGAACAAGTGGAAATTTATCGCGCTTCTCGCGAGGTAGAGATTGTACAATTTCCGGTTAGTTTATCGGGAGAAGATGTCTTGCCCGGATTTGTTCTTAATTTGCCGATGATTTGATATTGCCTCAAATTTTTCCTGTTTCCAACTGTATTTTCTTCGGACAAATATCATCATCGTACCAACCAGTCAAAGCCACCGCCAAAGCATCCGCCGCATCGTCCGGTTTCGGAATGTAACCCAACTCTAACTCCCGCGCCACAGCCTGTTGCACTTCGGACTTATCCGCATTACCGCGGCCGGTCAAAGCTTGCTTAATTTGAGCCGGCGTAAACTCGAACAGCGGCACTCCACACTGCGCCAATACTAGCGTCAAAACCCCCCGCGCTTGCGCTACAAGTATGGTATTTCCCATTTTGTAAAAGAACAGTTTTTCGGCAATTGCTAGATCGGGTTTAATCTGTTCAATTACCTCGTGCAAATCGTCGTAAATTGTTTTCAACCGCTGTCCCATTTCCTGTTTTGGCGTTGTTTGTATGACGCCGCAATCAATCAGGGAAACGCTGTTTTTATCTTGTTGACCGGGAACAATTTCACAGGAAATTGCCCCGTAGCCGAGATTTGCTAAGCCCGGATCTAATCCTAAAATTCGTTTTTCCATTGCCAGAATTAGTAATTGGGAATGGGGAATAAAGTATGAAAATTTGGGGAATGTTTCATCACCACCAATTACCAATTACCAATTACCAATTATCAATTACCCCTCAGTAGTTTCTAGACCGAATACCCGATCGAACACTTTAGTCACTTTGTAGCCCGAATCTATTGATTCTAGCGGGTCTTTCCGCAATCGGTGTCGCAAACACAGAGTCATCACCCGGCGAATATCGTCCACAGTCACCTCCGTGCGGCATTCCAAAGCCGTGAAAGCTTTCGCGGCGCGATTCGTCACCAAATCGCCCCGCAGCCCGTCTACGTCCAATTCAGCGCAAACTTGGGAGATTTTTACCCGCAACTCTCGATCGATAGTTACCGATTTCAATCTTTCCTGGGCTTCCACCAACCTCTGCTGCATTTCATCTTGTTCGCGCTGGTATTTCGCGAGAAACTCCGCTGGATTTTGGTCAAAACTCGATCGCTGTTCGACAATTTCCACTCTTAAATTCGGGTCTTTTACAGTCCGAATTTCTGCGTGCATCCCGAATCTGTCGAGCAACTGCGGCCGCAATTCTCCTTCTTCTGGATTCCCGGAACCGATTAAAATAAACTTAGCCGGGTGGCGGATCGAAATGCCTTCTCTTTCAACAGTATTCCAACCGCTAGCGGCCGAGTCGAGCAAAACATCGACTAAATGATCGTCGAGCAAATTGACTTCATCAACGTACAGAATGCCGCGGTTAGCTTTAGCTAAAAGCCCGGGTTCAAAAGCTTTAACACCTTCCGACAAAGCTTTCTCGATGTCGATCGTACCGCAAACTCGGTCTTCGGTAGCGCCCAGAGGCAAGTCTACCATTTGAACTTTTTTGCGGGCGATTTTAATGTCAGTTTGAGATAAAGTGCGATCGCGCACCTCATCACTCATCAAATCCGGATCGGTGGGATGACTGTTAAAAGGATCGTCAGCCACCACCTCAATTTCTGGCAGCAAGTCAGTGAGGGCGCGGATTGTGGTAGATTTGCCAGTACCTCGATCGCCCATAATCATCACCCCGCCAATTTTGGGATCGATGACATTCAACAGCAGCGCCAGTTTCATCTCCTCCTGGCCAACAATTGCAGTGAAGGGAAAAACAGCGCGGCGGGCTGCGGTAGCGGTAACGGTTGGTAGAGCGCCCGCATTTAGGGTATTGCTGACTTCGGCAGTAGGACTCACAGGATAACTCAAAATATAATAATTGCTTGTTTATTGTGGCATATAGGTGGACAACAGTCACTCAAAAGTGGGCGATCGTCGTTTTGATGGGCCGAGTCGGTTTACAAAAATTTATACACCTATATAATATCTTGTAACGTCCGTCAAGAGTTATAATTATGAGGTATTTATCTATCTATTTTATCTGCATATATTGGCTGAGTTTATAGAATAAAAAGTTGAGTTACTTTATGTTAATTGAATTTTCAGTCAGTAACTTTAGGTCTATTAAAGAAGAGCAAACATTAAGCATGATTGCCGACTCTTCCACCTGGAAGAATGACAATACTTTTTTGCCAATTGCAGGTAATAAACTGCGCTTGCTTAACTCTGTTGCGATCTATGGAGCAAATGCTTCTGGCAAGTCAAATATTCTCAAGGCTTTTAATACACTGGTCTCCTATATTCAAACTCTCAATATTGATGTTGATGACAATATTCCTTATTACGAACCATTCGAGTTAGACAATTTGTGCTTAAGCCGGCCTTCAATCTTTAAGCTTAGTTTTATTATTGAAGGAATTATCTATGAGTATCAAATTGCTTTTGACAGTCGAGAAGTTCATCACGAACAGCTAGATTTTTATCCACATAAAAGACAAGCTAACTTATTTATTCGTAAAAAAAACGAGGTCAAACGCGGTGATTATTTTCAAGACAAGCGAAGGTTTTCCACCAAAGCCTTAACTAAATATCCTTATTTATCAAAAGTGGCTCGTGAAGAACACGAACAAATGCAAAAAATTTATGAATACTTAAAAGTATATGCTTTTT
>JAICRN010000226.1 GCA_025937335.1 Microcoleus sp. TY_ISSM_2_bin.22 | reverse complement strand
CTTTTGACCCTTTATGTCCTAGTTTGATCCCGGCGATGCCTTTGGTTTTAAATTGTTTTTTCCAATAACCAATAAAAAATTTACTTACACCTAATATTTGGCTGATTTCATGGTAGATATTACCTGAGAGTGCCATCCTTACAGCTATTGCTCGTTTGAGCTCTCACAGCATCGATATCGCTTTTAATGAAAGATTCTAATTGGGCTATTTCTTTTTCTCGGCTCTTCAGAACTTCTGGTGATAAGTTTATCTAATCAAAGATAGACTCGTGCATAAGACTAGAAGCTGAAACTGATATAAATGAAGGCTTCTAGCTCCTAATGTTGAAAAAATGAGTCTATAAGTCCGCCAAATCATGAAAAACCCATTAAATTTAGTTATCTGGCTCAAAGTTAAGCCCCAAACTGATAAAATTTAGCTGTTTTGTGGAACTCACCCTTTTACCCTAAAAAATTTTGAGCTTCGGTTTATGGAAAATCATCTCAATTTAATACTGGGCTTACCTAAAGTGACCGTTAGAGAATTTACAATGCTAGAAGATGGAATTTGCCTAAAGATTAAATTGACCAACTTAGGAACACACTGTCCTTCATGTAAAAATTTTACCACCGAAATCAATCAAAATCGTCCAATCCTAGTACGAGACCTTCCTTGTTTTGATAAAGTTACTTATTTACAGGTCCCCCGGCGGCAATTTTATTGTCGTCATTGTCAAAAGTATTTCACCGAAAAACTGCCTTGGATAGAGTGGAAGCGGCGACATACTTTGCGATATGAAAAAAATGTTTTTGAGCGCGTAAAGTCATCAAATATAGCTACAGTTGCATTAGTTGAGGGGCTATCTTATGATGAAGTTCAAGGAATATTTAATCACCGGGCTTCCAATATAGCCGAGCAGCAGTGGCTCGGAGTTAGTCGGATAAGTCTTGATGAAATTGCTATGCGTAAAGGGCATAAAAATTATAAAGCGGTGCTCTGCGATTTAGATAAAAAGAAGCTTATAGAAGTCATTGATGGACGAACCCAAGATTGTTTGATATCAAAGCTTTCAGAAGTTCCGCTTCAAGTCACAAAAGCGGTAAAAGAAGTTAGTGTTGATATGTGGCATGGCTTTCCAAAAGTTATTGAAGAAATTTTCCCCAATGCTCAAATTGTGACGGACCGATTTCATGTGATGAAACCTCTCATTGAAGAGTTGAAAAAAATCGCTAAATCTTCTGGGGTTAAAGAACAGAAAAAACTGTCTCTGGTTTGGAAAAACAGAATTGATTTGAACAATGAAGAACGCACTGAATTAGAAAATTTATTATCCTCATCTACATCTAAGCGATTCAAAGCTGCTTACGAATATAAAGAAAAATTTCGCGAAATTTATGAAACCAGTAAAACGGTTTTAGAAGGCAAAAAACGCTTTGAAGAATGGTTGCAAAAAGCCCCCAAAATTTATGGCAAAGTTATTCAAACTATTTCGGACCATTTGCCAACCATCTGTAATTACTTTATCAGTCATTCTACCAGTGGAACTATGGAAGGAATCAACAATAAAATAAAGCTCATAAAACGGCAAGGCTATGGGTTTACAAATTTTGAAAACTTTCGGTTACCTCTTTTGTCAGCTTTTTCATCGGACTCTTTATAACTTACAGATTTAACCACTCAAAAACATTAAACATTTTAGCAATTAATTAGATAAACTTATCACCACAAGTTCTGAAGAGCCAAAATTAAATCTTTTTGTGGAGTTATTATCTAATAATAACTGATATCGTTTCCGGTTGCATCGGTATTGTTCAAATACTCAACAGTTAAAAGTCAACAGTCAACAGTCAGAACCAGTTGTCTCATGCTTCCGGCTCGTCCAAAGACTGGCGTAATGTTGCAATAACATCCTCGGCTGACTGCTGTCGGAATTTGCCTGTACGGAAATCAGCTAAGGTTTGTTGAGCATCCGCAGCTATTTCGGCGCGGATACTCTCGCGGTGACGGTTTTGCAGGATTTTTATCAGCATTTCCTGCTGTTCGTATGACAATTGCAAAGCAGTTTCTAGCACTTGGTCGAGGGTATTCATAGAGCTAGGCTATTACCTCTAAGGTTGAACAACTTGCGAAGTTTAGTAAATTGTATCGCTTATTCCAAGACAAGGCTAAACTTAAAGAAAAATGTACTAAACTCGGTCTTGTCATGAGCGACAACATCATTACGATTGAAGCAGGTAAACGCGGTGGAAAGCCTTGCATCAGGCGAATGCGAATTACCGTTGATGATGTGTTGGGTTGGCTGGCTGCGGGAATGTCTCATGCACAGATTATGGACGACTTTCCAGAGTTGACGGTGGAAGACATTAGAGCGTGTTTAGAATTCCGCGATTGAAATCGCAAAGAGAGTCAAACGAAGTCTGCTTCCGCAGACTATGAATTTGGTTTTAACTGCGATGCCAAATAGTTGTACCATCCTTTTGATCTATTAAAGTAATTCCCTTGTCTTTAAGTTCGTTGCGAATTCTATCGCCCTCTGCGAAATTCTTAGCTTTCCGGGCATCTTTCCGCTGCTGAATCATCGCCTCAATATCCTCATCAGTTAATCCGCTAATGATTTCAACTTTATTAATACTGAAAGATGCGGAAGGGAGATTGATAGTCGCACTTAGCGGGACGAGATTGGGTTTTCTAAATCCTAATCCTAAAACTTCGGCTAACTTAACAAGAGTTTGCCACTTTTGTTGCAACACTTCCGAAGGTATTTCCGTTTTTCCCCCATGTACAATTATATTCCTTTCGCGCCGCAATTCCTTCGCCAATTCAAACATAACAGCTAAAGCATTAGGAGTATTGAAATCATCATCCATCGCTGCTCTAAATTGCTGTACAGCCTCACTCTCCACTATGGGCAATTTCAGAATTTTATCTGAATCCCAGCCCAATTGGGAACCGTGCAAATCACCAAAAACTAGGCTTTCTTGAAGAGTCTGCCAGCCATTTTTTGCAGAGGCGAGCGCCTCTTCGGTAAAATCAATTTGGCTGCGATACTGCGCCATCAACACAAACAGCCTTACCGCCATCGGTTCCACCGCTTTTGACTTCTCGCTTCTTTCCAAAGCTGTATCGCTCGACCAATTCCCCTCCAACAAATCGCGAATTGTAATAAAATTGTGCAAAGATTTCGACATCTTTGTGCCGTTGACAGTCACAAAAGCATTGTGCATCCAATAATTAGCAAGTGACTTGCCCGTCGCGGCTTCAGATTGAGCAATTTCGTTTTCGTGGTGGGGGAAAGTTAAATCAGAACCGCCGCAGTGAATGTCAATGGTTTCGCCCAAGCAATCGCGCACCATCGCCGAACATTCGATGTGCCATCCGGGGCGACCTTTTCCCCAAGGTGAATCCCAAGCAGGTTCACCAGCTTTAGCACTTTTCCACAGGGCAAAATCAGACGAATCTTGCTTTTTTTGAGCTTCTATTTCTGCGGTTTCCAATCTACCGCTAGCCCCTGCCTGCATTTCTTCCAACTTGCGGCCGGAAAGTTTTCCGTAATCGGGAAATTGCCTCACGCTGTAGTAAACGTCGCCGCCGGAAGCATAGGCATAACCTTTATTTTCTAATTCGTGAATCAGCCGTTTAATGCCGTCCATTGTATGGGTGGCGCGGGGATATTCATCGGCCCTGAGAATATTTAGCTTGTCCATATCTGCAAAATATTCATCGATGAAGCGTTCCGCCACTGCTTCCATTGTGGAATTAGTTTCGCGGGCGCGGTTGAGAATTTTGTCGTCAATATCTGTAAAATTCTGCACGTAGCGCACATCGTATCCCCGCCACATCAGATAGCGGCGCACCATGTCCCAAACAATGTAAGCGCGGGCGTGGCCGACATGGCAGTAATCGTATACCGTAACGCCGCAGCAGTACATCCGCACCTTTCCTGGTTCGATGGGTTCAAAAGGTGATTCGCGACGGGTCAAGCTGTTGTAAAGCGTTAGAGTCATTCGATTTTAGATTTTAGATTCTAGATTTTAGATTTTACAAGATTTACGCAGAACCTCTATGTCTAGGGTGGGCAGCGGGCAACTTATCTGTATAGGTAGCGCGTCAAACCATTTTTGCGTTCAGGACTACGGGTTTGTAGTTGCGATCGCCCGTTAGCGAAGCTTGCAGAAGACGATCGCCCAACTGCCAGCCTAGGAAATTTGGTACTCAATCTCTTGTATCTATACTACCGTCCCAGCCGACTAAATCTTACATCTAATTTATGTCATGGAATCTTGACAATAGCTTCTGGGACGATCCCCGCTGGCACTAAATTGTCAAGAAATCTTGACAATTTGATCCCCCAACTCACGAAAATGCGTATAAGTACCCATAATTGAGCGAAAAGACCCCTTGACCCGACGGCAAGTTGTCTGCAACATTAAGTCATGACAAAGCGATCCCGAAGAAATGCTTCAATTAAGCAGCTTTGGGAGTCAAAGAGCGCGTGTGCTGCCAGCACAGCGTTGCTAGCAGCACCGATCGCACTCAAAAAATCGATCTTGTCAATCAAGAATCGACAGATAAAGTTTTATTTAGATCGGACGGTGCGTGCAGAAGCCAATAAGTCACAGCCCCCGATCGGAGTGGGGACAAGGCAAGCTAAAAACCAGCAAGGCTTCAAAGGTTGGAGAGATGTGGAAGCTCAAGCATATTTGCACTTACAAAGAGTTTCTAACTCAAAAAATCAACACATTTTTGTTGAAAAGAAAAATCTAACCCGCCATCCCAAATAAGTGGAGAACAAACTCATGGCAAAAGAACGCCCACCATTAGAAGAGATGACTTTGCGACAACTCCGCAGAGTTGCTAGCGAATGTGGAGTCTCTCGCTACAGCCGGATGCGGAAATCGCAACTCCTGGCATCTATTCAAGAAATTCAGCGCACCAAATTTTCATATAGTCCATCTCGCAAATTAGAGGCACAAGAAGCAGTGGAAGCAGCAAAGTTTGAACTCGGTCAAGAAGACAGAACAGGTGGTTCTTTGTCGTCTGTGGATGAAGGTTTAGCAGATTTGCCCAACGGGTACGGCGAAAGTCGCGTTGTGTTAATGCCGCGCGATCCAGAATGGGCCTACACTTACTGGGACATTCCCAACGATCGCAAAGAAGAAATGCGCCGCCAAGGAGGACAGCAACTCGCCCTGCGGATCTACGACGTTACAGATGTTAACCTCGACACCCAAAGCCCCCACAGCATTCAAGAATATCCCTGCGACGAACTGGCGCGGGAATGGTACGTGCCAATCCCCGTAAGCGATCGGGACTACGCGATCGACATCGGCTACCGCTGTGCAGACGGCCGCTGGCTGGTATTAGCTCGATCGGCCGAAGTCCGCGTTCCTCCCGTGTATCCCAGCGACTGGATTGAAGACCAATTCATCACCCTCGACTGGGAAGAAGAGTTGCAAGGCAAAACCTTCGCCGAACTGGTTCCTCCCGCCAAGAAAATGGCACAAGCAGGCAATGGTGCTGGTTTCAGCACCGGCAACGCCATCTACGAACAAATCTTCGGGATGGCAGAATCTGCCGAAGCCCTGCGCGTAGCCGGTTCTATCTTCGGTTCCATGCAGCACGTCGCCGGTTCCGTCCAGCAAGTCGGCATCCACGAACAAGCTCTCAGTTCCTACGTGTTCCCCTCCGGCGTCGGAATGTGGGCTGTTCCTACTATGTCCGCTCTCACCATGTCCGGTGTCGGTATGTCCGGCCTCACTATGTCCGGTGTCGGTATGTCCGGCCTCACCATGTCCGGTGTCGGTATGTCGGGAGTTGGCTTCGCCGCCCCGATGCGTCCCCGCCAGTTCTGGTTGGTTGCTGATGCCGAACTGATCGTCTACGGTGCCACCGAGCCCGACGCCACCGTCTACGTAGGCGGACAGCCGATTAAACTCAATGCTGACGGCACTTTCCGCTTCCAGATGTCTTTCCAAGACGGCTTAATCGACTATCCGATTTTTGCAGTAGCAGCCGACGGCGAACAAAACCGCGCTATCCACATGAAATTCAACCGCGAAACCCCAGAACGGCACACCAATACCAAGGAAGATGCTGTTGTGGAATGGTTGGGCTAATCGCTCGCGGTCGATCGCGATCCGGGGGATAATGCAGGTTTGTGCCAATTTTTTAACCATCACAAGGCATAGCCTGAGCCGATCGTGATTTGTTAGGGTTAATCCCAGACAACAACCCATAACACCCCCTATACACCGTTCTCCTGTTTTGAGGAGCGGTGTTTTTTGTATTTAGGACTTACTCAGAAACCGGGTTTTTATAGCAGAATAGATCGCGGATCGGGCGATCGACAAAAGTTATACCAATTCTTAAAAGTAGGGGTAAATATAGATTGTATGCGAACATCTGTAGGGACTTAGGCTGGGTATAAGTCCCTACTTTGTTTCGTCTGAGATATTGCACAATTCTCAATTACTTGTTGAGAAACAGGCAAGATGCCTGTTCCACAAGAGATGAATTTCATTGTGGAACAGGCATCTTGCCTGTTCTTGACAATGGTGAAAAATGTGAGTTTCATCCGATTGACAACTGCTATATTAGACAATTATCTCAATATCTATCTGTAGATAGATGTTTACTTAACTCGCTACTGGGCTTGTGCAATTAAAATTTGGACTTTTTACTCCACCATTATTAAGTAAGCTAAAGTTTACTTAAATTTTTATTGCACAAACTCGCTAAATCCAGCGAAACAAAAGAAAGCGAGTTATGAGAGAAACAAGGCGATCGCACCGCCACCTCTCAAAAACAAATGCAAAAAATAAATTCCCCACCGCAACGAAGGCAGAAGCCTCGTCTTTTAGCGTTATTCGCTGTCACATTAACCGCCGTCTTGCTTTTATTTATTCTGCCGGCACTGACTCAACAGCCAGTCGTGCTCACCATGTTAATGCAAAGCCAAGACATTGTTAACTGGAAACCGTTTGTCAAAGAATTTGAACAGAAAAACCCCGGCATTCGCATCAACCTCATAGAAGGGCCTTCTGACACAAACCTCATAGAAAATCTTTACACATCTGCCTTTCTTTTAGGCGAATCTCCCTACGACATCATCAACATGGATATTGTCTGGGTTCCCAAATTTGCAGCCGCAGGTTGGGTAAGGGATTTGACAGACAGAATTCCCCCCAAACAACTATCAAAATTCATCCCAGGTAACGTCGAAGGCGGGCGGTATCGGGGCAAACTTTACCGAATTCCCCACGCTTCCGATGCCGGAATGCTTTACTACCGCAAAGACATTTTAGAACAAGCGGGAATTCCAGCACCGAGAACCTTTGAAGAGATGGTAAAAATCTCTCAAAACTTGCAGAAACAGGGAAAAGCCACTTGGGGTTATCTGTGGCAAGGCAAACAATACGAGGGAACATCTGCGATGTTTGTCGAAGTGCTCTCCGGTTTCGGCGGCTTCTGGGCTAACCCTCAAACTTTTGAAGTTGGGTTAGATAAACCCGAGGCAATTAAAGCAGTGGAATTTCTCAAAAATACGATCGCCTCCGGCATTTCTCCTCCGGGTGTCACCACCTACGCCGAAGAAGAAACCAGGCTTTTGTTTCAAAACGGCAAAGCGCTTTTTTTGCGAAACTGGCCGTATGTTTGGAAGCTGGCAAATGCCGAAGGATCGAATGTTAGAGGCAAAATTGCGATCGAGCCAATGCTCAGCAGTACCGGTAAAACAGGCGGTTCCTGCTTGGGCGGCTGGGGCTGGGGAATTGCCAAAACCTCAAAACATCCAGAACAAGCGTGGAAAGCAATTAAATACCTTACCAGCGAGGAAACCCAGCGCAAATTTATTTTAGAAACCGGTTTAGTTCCCAGTTACAAATCCCTATTTAGCAACAAAGAAATAGTCGCCAAATATCCCCACTACCCGCAACTGCTAAAAGTAGTGGAACGATCAGCTTTGCGCCCGCCCCTGGCACAATACGCTCAAGCTTCTGATATTTTGCAGCGTTATTTGAGTTCAGCTTTTACCGGGAGAATGAGTGCAGAACAAGCAATGAAAGCAGCAGCTAGCGAAACTCGCAATTTATTAGGCAGTTTGAAACAACCCCAAGCTTCGTAAATTTGACATCTTGCCTCTGTCAGAAACAGGCAAGATTCCTGTTCCCCAAAGACTGAATTTTTTTATTGTGGGGTGGGCATCTTGCCCGCCCGAACAGGCAAGATGCCTGTTCCACAAAAAGTTAATTCAATTGTGGGCCGTTGCTCCTAGCCCGCCCAAAAAT
>JAICRN010000710.1 GCA_025937335.1 Microcoleus sp. TY_ISSM_2_bin.22 | reverse complement strand
TTCATCAGCTTTGATTTTTTCGCAAACTTCGTACCCATTCATTTCGGGCATCATAATATCCAGCAAAATCAAATCAGGAGGCATACCTTTTGCCGCAGAAAGCGCTAACTCACCGTTAGGTACGGGGCGGACTTTATAGCCCTTGCCATGCAAAATTCCGGCTAGCAGTCGCAAATTAGCTGGGGTGTCGTCAACTACTAAAATATTACCGCGATCGGTGCTAGGAAGGTCGTTATTCATGTGATATTGCTTGAGATATTAACTTTAAAATTTTGTCGTACTCGAAATTTTCTATACAATTGGCGATCGCACCAGCCGTTACTGCATCCTTTAATCGAATTTGCTCGATCGATATATCAATTTCATCCATATCTGCATTCAGTATGCCCAGCCTTAAATCAGCTACCAGCGACTCAGGCAATTTCACGAAATCAGCCGCAGTCATTGCCCGATCGCCCTCTTTGATTGCCGATAAATTTCCTTGACCTGAATCTTCATAAATATAGCGCACTCCGATCTGCTTGTGCATAGCATCCAAAATATCGGCTTCCCGGAAAGGTTTCCGCATAAAAGCATCCCAGCCAGCCGACAAAATAACTGCCCGTTCTTCCTCCAAAACGCTCGCAGTCAGTGCAATAATCGCAGTAGCTTGACCTTTAACAGTACCTTTAATGTATTGCGTCGCTTCGTAGCCGTCCATTACGGGCATTCTCATGTCCATCCAAATTAAATGCGGTTCCCAACTGTCCCAAATCTCAATAGCTTCTTGACCGTTAGTAGCTTCTTTTAGTTCAAAATCCAGAAAATTGATAATTTTAATTAACAGTTTGCGGTTGAGCAGTTTATCGTCTACTATCAAAATGCGATAGGTGTGTTGGTTGGGAACCAGGGCAATAACATTCCGGCTCGGTTTTGGGCTTTCAATATCGGCAGGATCGACGGCAATAACTTGAATGTCTAACTTAAAATTAGTTCCGTTGCCAACAGCAGAACAAACGCTCATTTCGCCGCCCATTAATTCCACAATTTTGCGGCTGATGGGCAATCCCAAATCAGTACCTTCTTGCGAATCTTTGCCTTTCTTGGTTTGGACGAAAGCTTCAAAAAAATCGCCTAATTCATTGGTAGCAATACCGGGGCCAGTATCTTCGACTTTAAAATGGAGGAAGAAAGAAGAGGCAGAAGCTGCATCGTCATTTTGGAGCGCCACAATCTGGTTTTCTGAGTAGCTGAATTGAGATATTTTAAGACCGTGAATTGCTGGAGTTTCGATATTTTTTGAGGTTTTAGGGTAATCAAAAATTCCCCCTTCTGCCTGCTGATGTATGCCTGATGACTGCTTGGTAAATCTGACCGAAACACCGCCATTATCGGTAAATATAAGAGCGTTACTGAGCAGATTAATTAAGATTAGCCGCAGCTTTAATTCGTCATTTTCTACGTATTGTGGCACGTCGGGACGGCGGTCAAAAACCAACTGCAAGTGCTTGTCATCTGCTTTGAGTTGAAACATATCTTCCAAGTCGTTTAGCAGGCGATAGAGGTCGATTTTTTGGGGATTGAGGGTGGCGCGCCCCGATTCAATTTTAGATAAATCGAACACATTATTAATCAGGGTGAGGAGGTGTTCTCCGCTGCTGCTAATTATGCTAATATTTTCTTGATGTTCTGGGGATAGAGTTTGGCTGCGAGTCATCAATTGGGAAAAGCCGAGAATTGCATTGAGAGGCGATCGCAATTCGTGGCTCATGTTAGCAAGGAAGGTGCTTTTAGCTTGATTCGCTACTTCCGCTTTGTCTTTAGCTACAGCCAATTCTGCCGTCCGCTCTTGCACTCGCTGTTCTAAAGTTTCAAAAGATTGTTGTAGTTGTTGAGCCATGCTGTTAAATGACTTGGCTAATTTCCCCAATTCATCCGAGCGTTCGCTTTCTACTGTTTTGTCCCATTCATCTTTAGCAAGATTTTTGGCTGCTGTATTTAAACTCAAAATAGGATTTGTCACCCACAGAAAAGTCAGAATGCCGATCGCCACCGCTATTCCTAAAGCTGCCAAACAAAGCAAAACCCCTGTGCGGGTGTTGGCATCTATTTCTTTCGTGAAATCGGCCTCGGGAACAACTACGACAATCAGCCAGTCTAAACCTTTGCCGTCTTGGAACGGCAGGACTTTTAAAAATTGTCGCTTGTCATCTATTTTAAAGCTCAATAACTCAGATTTTTTAATGTTATCTAATTTTTTTAACTGTGTAGTTAAATATTTCGATGGCGCTTGAGTAATATGGTTTCTGCTTTCTTCCACTTTAAACAATTGTCTTTCATTACCTTTGGTACGAAAGGGTTTTTCGGTGGTGGAAGTTGCTAACAAATTACCCTGGCGATCGATAATAAATGTTTGACCGGATTTACCAACTTTGAGACTGTTGAGAAATCTCCCAAGATGGTCGAGACGCAAGGCAGCCGATAATACTCCTTCTAGCTGATTTTTTTCGCTGTATGCGGGTTGGAGAGCGCGGATAATTAATGTCGGTTCTAGTAAGGAAACATAAACCGAACTCCAAGTGGGTTTGCCTGCTTTTACTGCACTTTTGTACGCAGGATGCTGTCGGTTATCAAAGTTTTTGACAGCGGTGGCAACTGTAGTGCGATCGCCTCGCTCATTCGTATTGTAATAATTAAAATTTAACTCAGTAGATTTTTCTATCACATTCATCGTTCGGGAGCCATTAGACAGTTTTTCACCGGCTCTATAATCTCCATTCTCGTTGCCAACGGAGGTAAAATTGATATAGGGATATAATTGTACTTGCCGCCAAAGATATTTCTCCCAAGCTGATAAGTTTTCCATATTTAACAACCCGAGCTTGACAGCATCCAG
>JAICRN010000218.1 GCA_025937335.1 Microcoleus sp. TY_ISSM_2_bin.22 | reverse complement strand
TGACTATGGGAGACAATCCTTTGCGATAAATCGGCAAATTCCGCAAAAAAGTTACAGTAACATCGGAAAAATTTACTGCTGCTGCGGGTTGAGCTTGAACCCGATCGGACTTTTCAACATTGCTGGCAGTTGCCGTTACAAATTCGCCCGATCGAAAATCAAACCCCGCTGCTTTTGTCCGAACGCGCAGCGCGTGCCAGATGTGACCCGAAAGCGCCAAAATCGCCAAGACAAAGTGAGTTGTTGCCAGCCAAGTCCGCGAAGAAACAACCGCTGCATCTGGACCGGTCAAACCCACAGGGCCGTAGAAAACCTCTGGATAAACCGTGTCATTTACAGTCACGAAGTAGGCAGCCAAAAAGCCCATATAAGCCAGAGCGCCCAAACTGTAAGAAAGGTAAGCTTCCCCAGACCAAAAAAGGACTCGCTGGGCCCAAGCAAAAGGCTTGGTAAAGATATGCCAGAAACCGCCAAGAATGCAGAGCAAGCCAACATAAATGTGACCGCCGACAACATCTTCTAAGTTGTCAACTGCTGCCATTCCTTCCGGGCCGTGTACGGGCAAGAGATAGCTAAAAATGCGGGCGGGATTGAGCGTCGGTTCGCTAATTATCCGCACGTCAGCAACGTGGGGATCGTAAAGACCGCCCCAAAATAAGGCTTTTGCTACTAACAACCAAGCACCAGCACCTAACAGCAATAGGTGAATGCCGATGATGGTTGTCATCTTGTCTTTGTCTTCCCAGTCGTACCCGAAAGAACCGAAGAAAGTTTTGTTTTGCGGCAATACTTTCGGGCCGAGCAAGGAATGGTAAAGCCCGCCGGCACCGAGAACGGTAGAGCTAATTAGATGCAAAACTCCGATGACGTAGTAGGGATAGGTATCAATAATTTGACCTGCTTTTCCTACTCCAAAACCCAAACTTGCCAAGTGCGGCAGCAGGATTAAACCTTGGTCGTACATCGGCAATTCTGGGTTGAAATTCGAGAGTTCAAACAGGGTCATTGCCCCGGCCCAGAGTACGATTAAACCTGCGTGAGCTACGTGAGCTCCCAAAATTCGCCCTGAAAGGTCAATGAAGCGGGCGTTGCCGGCCCACCAGCCGTACTCGCTTTGTGGGTTGTCCGGTTCTGGAATTAAATTCGGATCTGCTATTCCTTGCATTTTTGCTTTCCTCCTGATGCGGTTAACTGGCTGGACTGGCTGCAATTCCTTCGCCCCCTGGCTGGATGTCTTCGCGCATTGGCTGCACGACTTTGCCTCGGCGGAAGTCAAATCCTGCGGCTCGCAGGGCGTGCCACATATGTCCTTGCAGGACGAAGAAGGCGAGCCAGAAGTGGGTGTTAGCCAACCAGACGCGGGAGGTCAGCATTCCTTGGTTGTGGAAGTAGGGAAATTGCTCGAAGCCAATTTTTAGGGCCGGCCCGTAGAATTCCTCTGGGTAAACTAGGGTGTTGACCGACACAAAGTAGGTGGCGATGAAGCCCATTAAGGCTAAGGCGCCGAGACTGTAGGAGAGGTAAGCTTCTCCTGACCAGATGAAAAGGCGCTCCGTCCAAGCAAAAGGCTGGGTGCGAATGTGCCACAGGCCGCCGACTATGCAGAGGATTCCTACCCAGATATGGCCGCCGACAACATCTTCGAGGTTGTCAACTGCGGCGAGCCAGTGTTTGCCGCCTGCACCGAACAGGTAGCCGAAAATGACAGCGGGGTTGAGTGTGGGTTCCGAAATTACCCGCACTTGCCCGACTGTGGTATCATATAAACCACCGAAATACATAGCTTTGGCCACCAACAAAAAAGCACCGATACCTAACAAAATTAGGTGGACGCCCAAGATGGTGGTCATTTTGTCTTTGTCTTCCCATCTGTAGCCGAAGAAAGGAGTTCTTTCTTCGAGGGTTTCTGGCCCTTTGAGGGAGTGGAAGATGCCGCCCAACCCGAGAAAGGCTGAGCTGATTAGGTGAATCGCGCCAACGGCGAAGTACGGATAGGTATCGACAATTTTGCCTCCGGCACCGACGCCCAAGCCTAGTCTGGCTAGGTTGGGCAGCAGAATTAAGCCTTGTTCGTACATGGGAAATTCTGGGTTGAAGCGGGAAAGTTCAAACAGAGTGTAGGCTCCCGCCCAGAGGACGATGAGGCCGGAGTGGGCGACGTGAGCGCCCAGCAAACGACCGGAAAGGTTAATTAAGCGGGCGTTCCCGGCCCACCAGGGAAAGGTTTCTCCTTCGGCTGGGAAGGATTTTTTGGCCATGCTTGTCACGGCGAGTTACCTCTTGAGAAAGATGTCAGTTGAGTCTTAAGCTCGTGCGGCTTATTGATATAGATAATCAACAATTTTACTTACTTAGTCAAGTCTTTTTGATAATTTTTATCATTTTTTTTTATTAAGATATGTAAATCACTCGCCCAAAAGAGCTTAAAGCTAATTTTCTAGGGGGGTTTTAGCGATCGGCTCCCACAAGCTTTATTACTCGTCTAGGTTGAGAGTCAGTAAATATTTATAGATTTATTGATAAAATATTTTATTAAGGTGCAGCCCTTGAGTGGCCTGGATATTTCAAATCAAAAGCCTGAGAGCATTTGCTCTCAGGCTTGTTTAGCTAGATTTGTAGTTCCTTGTTCTATCTGGCGTGCTAGTTCAAGCAGAGGATTTGGTTTCTTCGGCTACTTGCTCGTTGCTTGGTAATTCCAGACAATAGCCGGCCCCGTATACGGTTTTTATGTACCGAGGGTGGCGGGGATCGGGTTCCATCTTGGTTCTTAGGTGTCTGATGTGTACGCGAATTGTTTCGATGTCGTCGTCGGGGTCGTAACCCCAGACTTCTTTGAGAATTTCGCTGGGAGAGACTGTTTGACCGTGGCGCTGGAGCAAGCAGTGGAGCAACTCGAACTCTAGGTGGGTGAGTTTGACTGTCTGAACGTACCAAACAGCTTCAAACCTTTCGGGGACAAGGGTCAGCGGGCCGTAATTCAGGATTTCTGAGTGTTTGGCAGCTTGGGGGATGCGGTCTGTGCGCCTCAGCAGGGCTCGCACTCGCGCTAGCATCTCTTCTAGTTCAAAGGGTTTGGTCAGGTAGTCGTCCGCGCCGGAGTTGAAGCCTTCTACTTTGTCTTGGGTTTGACTTAAGGCTGTCAACATCAAGACGGGAATGTCGGCTGTGCGATCGTCACGTCGCAACCGCTGACATACGGTGAATCCGTCTACTCTAGGCAGCATCAGATCTAGCATGATCAGGTCGGGGAGCAGTTGTATTGCTAGTGCCTGACCTTTGATGCCGTCTTCTGCCTGGGTGACTTCGTAGCCAGCCATTTCTAGGTTGACGGCTACGAGTTCGGCGATCGCCGCGTCATCATCAATAACAAGTATCCGGGGCATCATTATTTATCTCACCGCTAACCAGATGGTGGAGGCTAGAGCCTTCTGGGGCTTCCAGGAAACTTTAACGAACAATTTTTTAATTTTAAGCTTCATTAAGAACTTTGTGAGGTATGTAAATATTATTGTACTAATTATAAGGGCTAGGAGACCTGATTAGAAAGGTGTTTGCCATAAATCTGGCCCGGGGTTGATGCGATCGCGATCGGCCGCTTAAACTTTAGCAGGATGCACGGGCTTTCACAGGTGGGGACTGTCATTCCATTTGAGATTTTAGAGCCAACTCGCCGTCGGTTTGCTGGCAAATTAGTCGATCGAGCTGTTTCGCCATCAAGCTTGCTTTGCCTCCGCGACCTGAAATAGTGTTTTCCTTTGAGTTCAATGTTTCCCACCGTCAATCACGTAAAAATTCTAAAACTTTTTAACCAATTTGTTAAATTTAGATAAAAAGTTTTTTTGACTGTTGGCGCTTGCTTTTTTTAGCTTTTGACTGTACAACTGTACAGTTTAATACTTGGAATACGATTAATAATCTTTAAAGTATTAGATTCCAATTATTAAATCTTATCATCTCCGATAGGCAAAGTCAATCTCAAAACCCTAAAATTTTGGGTCGATTTTTGCCAAGTCAGGCAAATTTTGCGATCGCCCTAGCATCTGGCATATAACTATCGAGAAACTGCCGAGAAAATGCCTGCACAAATACTGAAAACTAGCTAGTTGGCTCTTGGAAAGACTGAGGATTTTTGCTCTGAACAGTTGTCTTACCGCCTAATTTTTGGAAGTAAAGACCGCCGACTGTTACTAAGAATAGTGTATAACCAACAGCTTGCAAAAGATAGAGTCTATCTCTGTATCCAAATAGTGATTTAAGAACGATTCCCGGAAATTGGCGATCGGGCAAAATTGCCGCTGCATTCCACACCATCGGCCCTAAAATACAAGAGTGGATGCGTGCAGAGCGATCGTAATAAAAACAAATCGCTGCATACTTGCTATTCATCTGCGACAAAATCCCAGCGGCTTGGTCAAAATGCTTGAGTGCAGATACTGCTAAACCGGCTACAATTAGCAGCAACAAAATCCCCATAAACTTGAAAAACTGGCGGATATCAATTTTGACACCCCACTTGAACAGTAGCGCGCCAATGATTGCCGCCCCAGTCAAGCCGCCCAAAGCTCCCAAAGCGGGACTCAAACCTTGTTGAAACTGAGCGCTGACAAATATCACTGTTTCAAAACCTTCGCGCAGTACCGCAATAAAAATTAAGCCAAATATGCCCCACCCGGCATTGGTATTTTCTGTCAAAGCTGCTGTAACTGCTCCTTCAACTTCTGCTTTGAGAAAGCGCGCTTGCTGAGTCATCCAAATTAGCATCCAGCTTAGCATTGCTATGGCAACAATTCCCAGAGAACCTTCAAACAGTTGCTTAATTACTGGTGCGTAAGGCTGATTTGATGTTGAGAGCGCGTCGAGCAACTGATTGAATAATGCAGCTACACAAGCGCTAGCAGCAATGCCGGCTGCGATACCTGTATAAACCCAAGAATTGAGGTGACTTTGCTCTGATTTTTTTAAGCAAGCTAGGACAATTCCTACGACTAAGGCGGCTTCAACGCCTTCGCGGAGGGTAATTACAAAAGTTGGGAGGGCTTCAGTAAAGTTCATTTTTTGATAACTGCTAATTTGTAGTTAGTCCTTAAGTCCTTAGCAACTTTTATTTGAGCGCTAGCCAAATATCAAATTATTGAACCGCTTTCGTGGCGTTACGCGGCGCGGCGCGTTAGCGCTCTTGTCGCAAAGGAATAGAAAGAAGAGAAGGAGCAGGTATTCTTAAGACGGTTCGGGAGTAACTAAGGACTAATAAATAAGGACGGCGGAGTATTACTTCCCTTAACTAAAATCCCGCAGCATTTTTTTTAGTTCTACTTGGTGCAATTCTTCTTGTCCAATCAAACTGCGGGCATATTCTTCCAGATAAACGCTGGCGTTGGTCACTACTTCAAGTAAAGATTTATACTTTTTGAGCGCTTTTTTTTCGTGATTTAGACTTTCTTCCAAAAGGTCTTTTACCGAGTGTTTGTAGGTTTCTTCGATCGTAGCAATTTTTTGGGTGGGATGCCCTTCTAAACCTGTTAAAATTTCTCCGGCTTGTTGGGCGTGGAGTAGGGATTCGGTTGCTTGTGCTTTAAAAAACTGTACGATGGGAATCCGGTTTGGCCCTGTCACCATGAGTGCATAATGGGTGTAGCGCACGACTCCTGCTAGTTCCCATTCCATGATGGTGCATAGCAGTTCTTGGGTTTTTTTCTCGTCAAGTTCTTTCATTTGTAGTTTTAGATGTAGAATACCTTACAGGCCGCTGCTTATATTATCACATTTAAGTTAAAAAGTAAAAGTAAGTCGCACTGTCTACCTTACCGGATAGGTGTTGTATGTGAGTTACGGGTTAACTTCTAAGGTTCGAGTAGGAGCAAATATTACAGTAAACTTAGCGACTGGTGCTGCGCTGTTGCTGTTGCTAGTCGCGGCAGATTTGAGCAGATGTGGCAAAGGAGTTTTTTGGGTGTAATCCTTGGCTGGTTGATTGAGGGGATCGAAATTGTCGATCGCCCCATCTTGACTGACGCTGACCCTATAGACTAGATTTGGAGTGAAGGTAGGGCTAGTTTGCCAGCTTCGATCGATGCGATCGTAGACTGTCCCGGTTAACTCCTCTAGCTTTGCCCGATCCGTAATTTCTGCTGTCTGATTGGTTTGATAGAGCGTCTGAACTTCTTGCTGGGCGGCTGATACAGGCACAGCGCTTTTTCCGTACTTAGTATGCTAAATATGATAAGAAAATGCCAAAAAAGCCAAGCTCGCATTTCAAAATTATGATAATTTATCAAGCCAAATCCACTGCGTTTTAACAGTTTTATTTTATTATTAATGCCTACAACTATTCCGTTATTTGTTGTTTGTTCAAAATATCCTGCTACCTCCACCAACCACCTTTTAACGGTGTTTAGGCTCTTTCAGGGTAAGAGCATCTAATTTGGTATAAACTGTACTTGAAAAATTACTTCAGTTATGGTAAAAGGCAGGTGACAATATCTAGATTTAGTATGAGTTATACTTGTTGGTTAATAAGTTCGCCCGCCCGTGGGGCTAAAAACAGCTAGGCTCTCCCAAAAATTACCAAGGAATACTAAAATGTCTCAGGGTTTTCAAATTAAACCTGCTGATGCTAATAAAAATTATCACGCTCAGACTAAGAAGAAAGATGTGCCAGAAATGAGAGATATCCAACGGAGTCTATTAAAGCACTTTGGAGAACTCAAAGACCCTCGAATAGAACGAACTAAAAAACATCAACTCACCGATATCAAGCGTGATTGCAATTTTAGCAATAATTGCGGGGGCGCAAGGCTGGGAAGATATGGAAAATTATGGTATCAGTAAGAAAACATGGTTAGAAGAGTTTTTGGAATTACCGAACGGCATCCCTTCTGATGATACTTTTCGGAGAGTATTTCAGTTCATCGAACCAGAGGTCTTAAATCGATGCTTTTTTGGTTGGGTAGAAACCTTAGTTAATTCAATGGGGGGCGAAGTTATACCCATAGATGGCAAGACAATTAGAGGTTCTTATGACCGAAATCGAGGTCAATCAGCACTCCATGTTATTAGTGCATGGGCTAGCGAGCAACGCTTAGTTTTGGGCCAGATGAAGGTGGAAGATAAATCCAATGAAATTACTGCCATTCCCGCATTGTTAGAATTGCTAGATATCACAGGTTCTATTATAACTATTGATGCGATGGGGACACAAACTGAAATTGCTCAAAAGATTATTGAGAAAAAAGCAGATTATGTACTGGCACTTAAAGCTAACCATCCGACCTTATACTCTCAAGTTAAAAAATGGTTTGAAGAATCGGCTATACAGGATTTTAAATCTGTTGATTTTAGCTACAATAAAAAAATTAATTCAGCACATCATCGGATAGAAGAACGCCAAGTTTTTGCTGTACCAATTACCGCTATTGGTGAACTTTATCAACCACGAATTTGGGCGGGACTCACAAGTGTTGTTATGGTAATCCGTGTCCGTCATCTTTGGAATAAGACCACAAGGGAGGTTCATTTTTATCTGACTTCTTTAGAACATGATGCCCAACTTTTATCTCAGGCAATCCGCAAACATTGGAGCATTGAAAATCAGGCTCATTGGACACTCGACTGTACTTTTGGTGAGGACGCTTGTAGAATTCGTTCTGGTCACAGTCCTCGGAATATTGCCCTGCTCAGACGCATGGCACTTAATGGTCTCAACCGCGAACAAACTTGTCAACGTAGTCTCAGACAAAAAATGAAACGGGCAGCTATGAATAATGATTATATGTTTCTTGTTCTGAGTTCTTGTTTCGCCGATCATATCTTAGGTTCTTCTGAACCTTTGTGTCAACCTTAATTAAGATGCTCTTACCCTGTAGGCTCTTTTAATAGTACGGCTCTGATTTTTTCAACCAATCGATTAGTCCTAATATTCCCGTACTTAAATTTTTACATTTTTCAAATATATCGTAAAACTCTTCTTTTAAGGAGTGATAATTTTTACAAGCGGTGAGGCTGACTGCACTTATAATAATTTTGCTTTTTGTTCCTGAAATAAGTCATACTCAGCTTTTAAAAGTATATATTTACTACTTTTCTGTCCTACCAAACAATTTAGCTGTTTCTTTGATTTATAGTGATTCGGCTGCTTGTTTTTGGTCAATTCTGGCTTTATTTAATTATTCCGGTATAATTTTTGTGACATGAAATCTGTGTATCGGCTCAATAAGTAGGGGTAGCAGTTATTCTAGTTGCCAAGACAAGCCCAAGGGATAAAGAGAAGATTTTTCGCGAATAATAGTAGATAGAGAGGGAATAATTCCAAGTTGAGAAATTCGGTCACGCACATAATCGAAAAAACTGATTCCCAACTGACGAGTAGTAGCAACAAGAGACATAAAAGTAT
>JAICRN010000177.1 GCA_025937335.1 Microcoleus sp. TY_ISSM_2_bin.22 | reverse complement strand
TTATATCATCGCAGTTCGATCTCTCTCATACCAATTCACTATGAAGGTACACTAAAATATAGGGTAAAAGTAGAGTACATCCAATATGGCGAACAAACTTCAGGTACAAATCCAGGAAACGGTTGAGGAACTAGAGCATCGACTCGAACGGAGTGCGACCGCCGTAAATAAAGAAAAATTACTGGTATTATACTGGCTGGCCACAAAAAAAATCCAAAAAAGAGCCGAATTAGCCACGATGTTGAAACGAGACGAATCGACAATATATCGTTGGTTAAGAGCTTACAAACAAGGTGGAATTAGTGAATTACTTAGCATAAAAAAAGCTCCCGGAAAGACTCCACATATTCCACCCTCAGTGAGAGAAAAATTAATCAAAAAACTGCAAGAACCACAGGGAGAAACAAGTTATGGCAAGTTACAGCTCTGGCTAGAAAAAGAATGCGGAATTAAAGTGAGCTATAAAGTGGTACATGACCTAGTTCATTATAAATTGAAAGCTGACCTGAAAGTCCCAAGACCCCAAAGTCACAAAGCGAACGAAGAGGTGCAGGCAAGCTTCAAAAAAAAACTATGTGAGCTGATAAAAGTAATGATTAAATATTTCGGAAACTCCAAGCCTGTAAGGATATGGTGTCAGGACGAGAGTAGATTTGGATTGATTACTATGGAGGGCAGAATGATTACATTAAAGGGGGTAAAACCCATTGGCAAAAAGCAATGGAAACGAGGAAATTTTTATATTTATGGAGTCGTAGAGCCAGCAACAGGTGAACAATATTATCAAGAATTTTATCAGCTCAATTACAACTGTTTTCAAGAGTTTTTAAAGGGATTTGGTCAAAAATACTCAGAGAATTTCAATCTTGTTATCATGGATAATGGTAGCTTCCATAAAGCTCTATTATTAGACTGGGATGACCATGTAATGCCAATATATTTACCTGCCTATAGTCCTGAATTAAATCCGATTGAAAGATTATGGGAGCATACAAAAAAAGACCTCAAGTGGGAGAATTATTCGAGTTTAGATAAACTCAAAGAACAGGTAAATACAATTATCAAATCTCTCACGAATGAAGAAGTTTTATCTCTCTGTGGTTGGGACTATATCCTTGAAGCTATATTAAGTGCAACTTCATAGTAAATTGGTATCACTCTTCCCTCACAAAATCTAACAACCGGTGAGCCATTTCTAGCTTGCTGCAACGTGTAATTTCTACTTGCTTGCCGGCGGCATTAATTAATATTGCTTGATTGGTAGTGCTGCCGAAACCTGCACCTATTCGATCGATCGGGTTTGCGGCAATTACATCGAGTTTCTTCGCCCGCAATTTCTCCAAAGCTGGCTTGACAATATCCCCAGTTTGTGCTGCAAACCCGATTAATTTTTGGTGCGGCTGTTTCAAATTTCCCAACTCTGCCACAATATCCGCTACCGGTGCCAAAGGCAAACTATTCGGGAGCGATCGCTTCGGCAGTTTTTCACTACTGTACTCAGCCGGTCTGACATCTGCTACCGCCGCCGCCATCACCGTCAAATCCGCCTCGTGAAAGCATTGCAGCATCGCCTGCCGCATTTCTCGGGCACTCGCTACTGCGATCGCCCGCACACCTGAGAGCGGCAACTCGCCAGTTATACTGTGTACCAGCGTCACTGTCGCGCCCCGGTGCCCTGCAGCTTGCGCCAAAGCTATACCCATTTTGCCGCTGGAAGGATTGCCGATAAACCTCACCGGATCGAGGTGTTCGCGCGTTCCTCCCGCACCGATCAACACCCGAAGGCCCGCTAAATCTCGATCGCCCTTCGCATACAACAGCGATTCAATATGAGGCAAAATCTCATAAGGTTCTGCCATGCGGCCGACACCGGCGCGATCGCACGCCAGCATTCCCGCCCCCGGATTCGCAGCATGATAGCGCCGATCAGTCAAAACTTCCCGCCAATTCCGCTGCACGGCCGGCTGTTCCCACATATCCGTATTCATCGCCGGTGCCAGCAAAATTGGGCAAGTAGAAGCTAAGACAGTATTAGTCAGCAAATTATCAGCAAAACCCCCCGCCAACTTAGCCAAAGTATTAGCTGTCAGGGGAGCAATAACAAAAACTTCCGCCCATTCTCCGAGTTGAATGTGCAAAGGGCGGCCGTGATTTGCTTGCCAAAAATCTTTGTCAGTAAAAGCAGGATGGCGGCAAAGAGTAGCAAAAGTCAAAGGCGTTACAAACTCCGCGGCCGCATCAGTAAGAATAGCTTTAACTTCCGCTCCAGCTTTCGCTAAAGTTGAAACTACTTCGCAAACTTTGTAAGCCGCAATCCCGCCGCTAACGCCGATTAAAATTCGTCTGCCCTTCATGTCATACCATTTTAGATTTTAGATTTTAGATTTTAGATTTTAAATGGGGAATGACTGATGAATACCCGGTTGAGAGCTGGCATACATTCACATTCTTTTTTGAAACGGGTGTCATTTTATCATAAAAAAGAATCAAGAAAGAAATCAAGATAAAAACAGACTAAAATCCCTCATTCATCTGTTTAATCTGCAACAAAAGATGCTGCTAACTTCTTCCTCAATTCCGTCGAAAATTTTAAGCTAGATTTTTAAGTCTATGCTTCGTCGTAGGCTTCCATATCCAGAAGGTGGAGATAAGGTTCAACCAGCTCCGGCCGCTGAAAAGCAAGCGATCGCAACAAATGCCAATCATTCAATCCCTCAAAAGGATCTGTATAATCGTCAACTTCCAAACGGACAGCCAATTCTGCCACGTCCTGAGAAGTAAGTACAGCAATATCGCGCGATGCTTTGGTTAAAGTTTTCATTTTTTTCCCCTGCCCGAGACTTCCGCCATACTATATATTAAACCTTTAATCAGATTTCGACACAGTTTCTACAACAAAACTTCGCATTACATCTATAACTTCCGGCAGAATCTCGTGTCCCATGTTAAATTCTTGATACTGCACCGCAGCTTCCCAAGCAGTCAAACTGTCGCGCGATCGCACACCTGCACTAACGGGCACAATAGTATCTTGAGTACCGTGCACGATTAAAACAGGTGGTAAAACACTCCCCGCAACTGGCGAAATCGACGGGTGCAAATAACCGCTCAAACAAATTAAACCGGCTACGGGCAAAGTCAATCCCACATCTAGAGTCATCGCTCCACCTTGAGAAAAACCGCCTAAAATTGTCCGAGACAAAGGCACACCCGTGCTGCTTTCCAAAGACAGCAAAAATTCCCTCAGCAATTGCCGACTTTGTACCAATCCCTGAGCGTCTTTGTTTTGAAGGTCATACCACATTTTGCCGCCCATTACATGGGGATGAGGAAACGGGGCATCGGGAAACACAAACTGATAATCCGGCAGATTGAAAGCCGGTGCTAAGGAAGTCAAATCCCGAGCATTAGCACCCCATCCGTGCAAAGCGACAATCAAAGCGACAGGTTTGCGATCGATGGTTGGCGGAATGCTAATAGATTGTAAAGACATCGTAGTTAGTAATTGGTAATCTGGCATTGCTACAATTATAAATTGTAGCGACGGCTAAAACCCCAGATATTTGTTTTGGTGAGATTTTACTAGAAATTAGCACGCGCTTGCCAATAACTCTAAGTAGGAAATGTTAAGTTTTAGGAGTTAACTGTACGCTGTGCACAAAAGCACCTTTCTTAAACTAATTAACCAAGGGGAGAACGGCGGCGCTCTGGCGTCCCCACGAGAAAGGAAGATGCGAGGGAGAGCGAGACTCGACTAGAAGCGAGATTTGTCCCGCTACTTCCAATTGACACCTACTGCAGGTGAAACCTTAGAAACAGATTGCTCGAACTGTTGCCGTATGGGTATCTCAATCCAGAATTCAGTTCCCTCTCCCGGAGCCGATACGCACCTGAGCGAACCGTGATGTTTTTCCACTATTTGATAGCCGATAGACAATCCCAATCCAGTACCTTTCCCTACAGGTTTGGTAGTAAAAAACGGCTCAAACAAACGTTTTTTTACATTTTCCGTCATGCCCGCTCCATTGTCAGCGATTCGCACGCACACACAATTAGAATTTACAATTTCAGTGCAAATCCGAATAGTAGGTGAAAATACCGAACTAGATGGATTTTCTACGAGGGAAAAACAATGATTTGTTTCGTCATATAAAACATCAATGGCATTAGTCAAAACATTCATAAATACCTGATTTAATTGTCCCGCCCAGCACTCCACCAAGGGCAAAATTCCGTATTCTTTGATGACCTGGATGCCCGGAAAATCAGCTTTAGGTTTCAGCCGACTATCCAAAATCATCAAGGTGCTGTCAATGCCTTGGTGAATGTCAACCGACTTCATTTCAGCTTCATCCAAGCGCGAAAAATTCCGCAGAGAAAGCACGATTTGGCGGATGCGTTCAGCTCCCAAATTCATAGATTTTAGGATTTTAGGCAAGTCTTGACTGATAAAATCCAATTCGATCTCTTGTAGTTTCGCTTGCACTTCGGGCGTTGGGTTCGGATATTGCTGCTGGTATATTTCTACAAGTTCCAGCAAGTTTTGAGTATATTCGCCTGTATGGATCAGGTTGCCAGAAATGAAGTTGACAGGATTGTTAATTTCGTGGGCAACTCCAGCCACCAACTGCCCCAAACTGGACATTTTTTCAGTTTGGATGAGTTTCAATTGAGCTTCCTGCAAATTTTTCAGTGCCGTTTCTAGTTCAGCGGTGCGCTCTTTTAGTTGAATTGTACGATCGTACACTTGCTGTTCTACTTTTGCGGTACGTTCTACAGACATCAACAGGTAAATCGTCAAGCTGCCAGTCATCAATAGTCCGATCGCGCCAATTGCCAGCGAACCCTGATACGTCCTCAGACTGTTGTACCCCTTCCCGGGCAAAACTAGCAGCATCCACTGGCGGTCTGCTACGTTAAATAAGCGAGTGCAAGCACTCGGATATTGACAGATTTTTCCCCGCAAATTAGCTAACTCTGGCTTTTCGTGTTTTGGGCGATCTATCAACTGCTTAGCTTGTGAGTCGTAGCGCACCAGAAAGCGTTCTTTCTCTATAGCAGAGTTGTCATAGAGGTAAAAATTAATGTTGTCTAAATTTAGCGATTCTAAAGAGAAATCGACCATATTGGTAATCTGAAACAGACCCGCAATAACTCCCATTAGGTTTTGGCGGCTGTTGACCGAGTTATCTGCAGAATTTGTGCGGCGGGTTACTGGTAGAAATACTTGCAATCCCGGTTGATTGTTGCTGACTAATCTAATCCGCCCGGAAGCCGCTATTTTCCCGGTATTCACCGATTTCTCTAAAGCTGCTTTGCGTTCGGGGCTGGAGGCAACATCAAAACCGAGCAGTTTGTTATCTTCTTCTAGTGCTTCTCTGTAGGTAATTGGAAAGTATTCCGATCGCACTTTTGCTTGGATCGGCTGTTGGTCAGGAGCTCGTTCGTAAATTTGAAATGCCGGAAAACCTTCGGCTCGAATTGTCCGTTCGTATGCTGCTTTTTGGGCAGCAGGCACGCGCCGAATCCAGTTAACAGAATGTATAGCAGAATTTCGGGAAAGTGCAGGTTGAGCGAATTCCTTAAAATCTTGTCTGGTAACTTCAGTAGATCCCCTGTAGAATGCTTCAAGTGAGTAGAGAAATTCTAAATTTTTATTGATGCTTTGCTGCAATGCCACATTCAGGCGATCGGCTTGCTGATGAAATTCAGCTTGCATTCGTTGGTTTTCCCCATGCCAAACGACAGCCGCGGCTGCCAAGGACAAGCTGGTACCGGTGCAAAAAGTCAGCGCTGCTGGAATGTAGCGACGGTGAGACAGTAAAATTTCCCTCACCGAATTAAACCAATTGCTCGCAACATTCATATTCTCAAACCTTCTGCCACCGGAGTGTAATTCGTTTAAATACTTGTGAAATTCCTTGATAACACGAAGGGCAGCGCAGAAACTAAATTGTCTAAAAACTTATAATCGCACGAATAGAACTTACCCTGAGAAAGCCGAGTTGTACCAAAATACTGGTGTGGTAACGAGAAAACTGGGAAGAAAGCGGTTTTTTACGAATAGTGCATCCACGACTGAGGAATTGAAACCAATTGTAACTAACTGTAACGAAGCGAGTTCCTATCTGGGCGTTCCCCAACTTCCTGCCCCGCAATCACCCAGGAACGAGAAAAATTATTTAAAATTTTGTAGGGCGGACACTCCTGGTCCGCCCTACAAAGCAAAGTTAAATCTAGAACAGCTTACAAAACAGTCCCTACTTCCTTCAAATAAACCCGTGTAAACGGTTCATCATCGCCCAGAGTATACTGTTCGATCAATCCCTGGCGGCGAATAGAGATACTATTTCCTTCCCTCACCACAACAGTATCTTCATCAGTGCTTTCTCTGACTAAAATCATCTCAGTTTCTGTCGGATTGTCCAGCACCACCATATTGCTGCCCCGATAAAACATTCCCTCATCTTCCAAAATATCTTCGGGATATTCAGCAATTAACAAATCGAGCTTGGGATGCCGCAGCAAACTTTGCACGTTAAGATGGTAATTTTTATTCAAAACTTTTTCAGAACGGTTGACAAAAAGTCCACCGCGACAAACAGCACCGATTGTCCAATCGGGATGCTGCAAGAGAATGTGGTCGATTGTTTCTTGCAGTTCTTGCACCGAAATTCGGTTGAAAGTAATAATCGGAATTCTGGCGGATTTTCCCGATTGAAAGAAAGTTTCGATAATATGCGAAGGTACATCAACACCTTCGCCGACAGCCGGGTTGAGGTGCATGAAAATTCCCGGCGCGGCATTAATCTCGATAATCCCAAAATTGCCTGTTTTCCAAGATTTGGTGAGAGTTTCTGTTACCACATCAATCCCCAAACAAGTTAACCGAAAATGTAGGGC
The DNA here is from genome assembly GCA_025937335.1 of Microcoleus sp. TY_ISSM_2_bin.22. Lineage (GTDB taxonomy): Bacteria > Cyanobacteriota > Cyanobacteriia > Cyanobacteriales > Microcoleaceae > Microcoleus. The sequence continues at coordinate 2,155 of JAICRN010000177.1, read as the reverse complement.
GATATCTTGAGCCAAAACAATGTTATCCGGGTGAATAGTGCGGGTAGCGTCGATGCTGACGCCGCCTGCGGAAAGATTGGCGACTTTGCGCAGAGACACAGTGCGATCGCGACTTAGCACACTATCCAATGACAGCCCTTGTTCTTCCAGATACATTTCCATCGCTTCGTCGGACTGAATTTTGCTCAGGGCCGAAGTAGGCGTATCTAAACGTTCTGGTTTGCGGTTTTCGCGGCGGATCAATTCGCGAATTGTTGAGTCGCCATCACCTGTTACCCAAGCGGGCCGGCGTTCAGTTGCAGAAACAAATTTGCCGTCAACGCACAGCAGCCTAAAATCCGCTCCTTTGATGCTGTTTTCCACAATTACTCGCACCGGGTCTGTTTCGGGAATTGCCTTAACTGCTCTTTTAAAAGCCGCCTGCAATTCCTCGGCATCTCGGACATCTGCTGTGACGCCAATTCCTTTATGACCGACTACTGGTTTGATAGCAACTGGGTAGCCAATTTCTCTAGCAACTGTCAGAGCTCCGCTTTCTGTGGAGACGATATCGCCTTTGGGGACAGGAAATCCTAATGTAGCGAGAAAAGCTTTACAATCGTCTTTGCGCGTGGTAAAATCTGAGTCTAAGTGGCTGTCAGAATCAAAAGTAGTTGCAGAGCCGCGAATCAGTTTTTTGCCGTACCCGTATTGCATTAGTCCTTCATCCCACAAATAAAATGCGGGAATGCCTTTTTGGGATGCCGATCGCATTAATGAATAAACTGTCGGGCCTCCGTAAACTGACTGCCGGAACATATTTTGCAGCGCGCCCATTTGTGCTTCCAAGGGAAAGTCTTGATTTTGATTGATGGCTTCAAACCAATCCCAAACAGCGTAAACGACTGCTCTGGCGCTGCGGGCGTGAAGTGATTCTATGCTGATTCTGTTAAACTGAGAAAACGGCTTGACGTTCCAGTGTTGGAAATGCAAACCCATGTCGAGTTTTGCTACTTCTGAGGCGGTACGGCCGAACAGTTGGGCGTGGTTCGAGAAAGTTTCTTGCAGGAGTTGCGGGTAGCGCTCGCCAATAATTTCCTGGTAATGTGCGATCGGCAAAGGTTCCCTCGCGCCCGTTACCGCTAAATCAAAAACTAAAGCTGCGGTGTCTAAATAAGGGTTTGGCCCGATATAGTGTTTGAAGTTGAAAACATCAAAAATATCGGTTTTTCGAGCATTAATGCGGGCTGTTTCCGTGATTTTTTCTTGCAGCATTTTCTAACCTCCTTTGAGCTAACTTTTTACGGTAAGTCTCTTGTCGGTTCATGGGCTACTACCTGCGGGCATAGATATTGCAGCAGCGAGACAAATACTGCGAGCAATTCTGTCTTCAGCATAGCGAAAGAGGAGGAATCGGAGAGTGGCAGAGTGGGGGAATGGACAGAGGGGGAGAGTGGGAAAATATTCCTTCTTCCTTCAACATCTGACTGAGCAGTGATGACTGAGCACTTATGGCTAATGGCTACTTTCTTCTCTGTTCACAAAAAAAACCTATAACTTTTGAGAGGTGCAGCGCCCACTTAAATTGTTTATCACTGTGAAAGAGAATTTAAGAGGCAGCAAATCATGAACATAGCACAAACTGCTCTCAGGGATAAAGTTCACGACTTAGCTGAGGAAGCATTTCACCGGAAGCTGATTTCTGGCTACGGCGACGGTCAAAACAGCAACGAATATCAGATTGTCTGGAACGGCAAACCCAGACACCTACCTTTAGAACGGGCGCGTACAATGTTGAGCAATTTGATCGAACGGTCGCACTAAGGGGCGATCGGACTAATTTAGGACTTACGCTCATCAACCCGGTTTCTGCGAGGAAGAAGAGGTTTATGGGGGAAACATCCAGTCAGAAATCGAGTTTATGACCCGCGCGCGCGTAAGTCCTGATAAATTCAACTCATTTTTTGACCCACCTCTATCCTGTTAGGGTAGAGGGGGTTAAGTTTTTTTTAGCAAAAAGATCTTTACAGCCCGCGACCCGAGCAAACCAACCCCACAACCCTTGAGTTTTGTGCGTCCAGGAATCATCAAATTCAGATAATTTTGTGTATCTATCTATACCTTTTGGCAGTTTTCAGAAAAAAGAATTTTGTGTTTTAGTGAAATTTAATAAATT